>NZ_JBHVHF010000625.1:0-1008 GCF_042800315.1 Streptomyces sp. NPDC057638 | reverse complement strand
GCCCCGCCACCGGCGGGGCCGATGGCCGTTCCGGTACCCCCGGCGACCGGGGCGTGTCGCGCGAACGCCCTGCGGGGTCCTGCCTCTTGCCCGGCCCGTCCTTGAAACCCCTACCCCCTATGGGTATTTGACACTGGCCAGTGGGGCGGATTAGCCTCACCCTCAGATGCATACCCCACCGGGGTATCACCGACAGAGGGGAAACGGCGATGAGCAAGACCGACTGGCACCTCAAGGGCGAGTGGTTCGATGTGTGCAGCTGCTCGATGCCCTGCCCGTGCACCTTCGCGCAGGCCCCGACCGGCAACACCTGTCGGTTCACGCTCGTCTGGCAGATCCACGAGGGCCACCTCGGCGACATACGCCTGGACGGTCTGGGGATCGTCGCGCTCGGCGAGTTCCACGGGAACATGTGGGTCGACGATCCCGACGCCACGATGACCGCGATGTTCTATATCGACGCCCAGGGGACCCAGGAGCAGCGGGACGCGCTGGAGGAGATCTTCCGCGGCAACGTCGGGGGATGGCCGGGGAAGTTCGGCTCCCTCATCACCGAGGTACGCGATGTGCGGTACGCGCCGATCGTCTTCGACGCCGCGGAGGACCTGGCCTACTGGCGGGCGAACGTCTCCGACAAGGTCAGCGTGGGCGCCACGGCGCTGACCGGCCCCACCTCGGACCCCGGCCGCCGGGTGCAGCTGATCAACGCCCCGGGTGCGGAGGTGGGCCCCGGCCAGGTCGCGACCTGGGGCGTGGTCAGCGAGGACCTCGCCGAGGGCTTCGACTTCTCGGGCGAGTACCGGGGCGGGTCCAGCAAGCACTTCCCGTTCGACTGGCGGCCGGACGCGTAACCACCGGCCGGGGCCCGGGACCCGGACGCGTCACCACGGCTCGGCATCCCCAAGGTCCAGGGCATCCTGTTCGACCTCGGTGTCTCCTCCATGCAGCTGGACGAGGCCGACCGCGGATTCGCGTACGCCCAGGACGCCCCGCTCGACATGCGGATGG
>NZ_JBHVHF010000624.1:0-1024 GCF_042800315.1 Streptomyces sp. NPDC057638 | reverse complement strand
GACGGGAGGGAGCGCGCCCCGTCCGCGTACCGCCCGCCGCGCGGGACACCGGGGGAGGGAGCGGTACGCGGGCGGGGAGAAATCGCGCATCCAGCCCGAAGCGGACCGCTCCGGAGCCAGGGAGAGCACGTCCGCGGGGCGAATCGCCGGATGCGCCGGGCGCGGGGTGCTTCAATGCCCCCGTGAACGAACGTCCCGCGGTTCCCGTGCTCCCCGTGCTCGATGTGCTTCATGTCTTCTGCGCCGCCGACGGCGGTCACGGCAACGCCCTCGGCGTCGTCCGTGACACCCGCCGCTACCCCGACCAGGCATCCCGCCAGGCGCTCGCCGCCGAACTCGGCTACAGCGAGACCCTGTTCGTGGACGACCCCGAGCGCGGGACCGTCGACATCTACACCCCGGGGCTGCGGCTCCCCTTCGCCGGACACCCCCTCGTGGGCGCCGCCTGGCTGCTCGACCTGGCGGAGCTGAACCCCCCGGCGGGGCCGGTGTGGGCGCGCGGCGACGGCGAGTTCACCTGGATCACCGCCCGCGCCGAGTGGGCGCCGCCGAGGAACCTGGAACGGTTCGCCTCACCCGCCGATGTCGACGCGCTGCCCGCGCCCCCGCCGGGCGAGGGCTGGCTCTACGCCTGGGCCTGGGAGGACGAGGCGGCGGGCCGGGTCCGCGCCCGCGCCTTCCCGCGCCGTGACGACGGGATCGTGGAGGACGAGGCCACCGGGGCGGCGGCGCTGCTGCTCACGGAGCAGCTCGGCCGGGCCCTGAACATCACCCAGGGCCGGGGGTCGCAGATCCTCACGGCCCCCGGCCCCGACGGCACGGTGGAGATCGGCGGCCGGGTCCGTCTGGCGTCGGCCGCCCGGGACACGGTCCGGATGCCCCCTCCGGCCGCCGTCCCCAAGCGTCGGCTGAGCGTGGCGGAGGCCCTGCGGCTGATGACGTGAGGCACGCGGCTGGTGCGTCCCGCCCAGGGGGCGCGGCCAGACGGAGAACCCGCTGAGGCGCGGTCCGGATGTGTCCGGAC
>NZ_JBHVHF010000623.1:0-1030 GCF_042800315.1 Streptomyces sp. NPDC057638 | reverse complement strand
CCTCGCCTTAGGCCCCGACTTACCCTGATCTCTTCTTTTCAAACAGTGCTTGTAGAAAAAGCTGAACAGCACGTTGAAACGATTTTTCCAGGATATACGCACTTACAGCGTGCACACCCCGTCCCGCGGCACACGCGGGGCGGGGTGCCGTCGTCCGTGCCGGGCCCGGCGGTCGGGGAGTTCCCGAAGAATCATGCGAAACCGTCTTGCGTTCGCGGGCCGCATGCGTATCAATGAACAGCAGTTAACCGACGGTCCGTCAGATTTCCTGGAGTGGTGGCCGGTCCGGGAGCCGAGCCGTGGCCCCGTGCCCGTCGCCCGTCGTTCTCCAGGGCCATGAGGCGTGCGCACCCCGCCCGTGGCGGGTCAGCGACGGTCCGGATATGCCCCCAACGGGTCCGACGCGGCCCCCGCCGTGCCGTGCGCCAACGGGTCCGACGCGGCCCCATGACGTGCGCCCCGCGCGGTCGGCTGCCACCGCGAACGCCGTACGGACAGGTACGGGAAAGGGGAGACCATGCGAGGCAGCAGGCTCGGTATCGGCACGGCCGTGGCGGCGGGAGCGCTCGCCGCCACCACGCTCGCCATCGCCCCGGCGGCCCAGGCGGTGACGCCGACGCTGGCCAGGGCCCAGTACGACTGTGGATTCTGGGGCGGCGGCACCGGAGAGCTGACCGCCACCCAGAACGGCACCTCGGCGACGATCACCGTACGGTCGGCGGTACGCACCCCCGTCGCCGTCGGCGCCGACACCATCAACGCCCGGCTCGTCCTCAGCAAGGCGGGCGGCGGCACCCGGGTCTTCACCGGCCAGCGGAACCCGGCGATCCCGGCGCAGTCGGCGGTGACGATCGGCCCCCTGACCGGGACCGTCGCCTCCGGGGACCGCCTCAACTCGTACTTCGGCGGGCCCGCGCTCACCATGACCATCTTCGGCGTCACGGTCACCTGCGACGCGCTCACCAGCCAGACCCCCGGACCGTTCGTCTTCTCCTGAGGGAACGGGGGCCGGGGCCGCGCTCCACCGGCG
>NZ_JBHVHF010000622.1:0-1086 GCF_042800315.1 Streptomyces sp. NPDC057638 | reverse complement strand
GTCTTCAGGTCTTGGTCTTCCGTCGTCTGTTGTCCGTCGTCCTTCGTCCGTTGTCCGTTGTCCGTCGTGTGTTTTCGTCTTTGGGGAGTTGTCATGGGTGAGGTTCTCGTTCTGGTGGAGCATGTTGAGGGTGTGGTGCGGAAGCCGTCGTTGGAGTTGTTGACGGTGGCGCGGCGGTTGGGTGATCCGGTGGCGTTGGTGGTGGGTGCTGGGGCTGGGGGTGCGGTGTCGGTGTTGGGTGGGCATGGGGCGGTGCGGGTGTTGGTGGATGAGTCGGGGGTGTATGGGGAGGTGTTGGTGGCGCCGTTGGTGGATGCGTTGGAGGCGGCGTGTGGGCGGGTGTCGCCGGTGGCGGTGCTGGTGTCGTCGTCGGGTGAGGCGAAGGAGGCGGGGGCGCGGCTGGCGGTGCGTCTGGGGTCGGGTGTGTTGACGGATGCGGTGGATGTGGAGGTGTCGGGGGAGGGTCCGGTGGCGGTGCAGTCGGTGTTCGCGGGGTCGTTTACGACGCGGTCGCGGGTGGTGTCGGGGGTGCCGGTGATCGCGGTGAAGCCGAATGCGGCGCCGGTGGAGGAAGTGGTGGCGGCGGGTGTGGTGGAGGTGTTGGAGGTGGCGCATGTGTCGGTGGGTGCGCGGGTGGTGTCGCGGTCGGAGCGTGTGGTGTCGGGGCGGCCGGAGCTGACGGAGGCGGCGGTGGTGGTCTCTGGTGGGCGTGGTGTGGGTGGTGGGGAGAACTTCGCGCTGGTGGAGGGTCTGGCGGACGCGTTGGGGGGTGCGGTGGGCGCGTCGCGGGCGGCGGTGGACGCGGGCTGGTATCCGCATGCGCATCAGGTCGGGCAGACGGGTAAGAGTGTGTCGCCGCAGTTGTATGTGGCGCTGGGGATCTCGGGTGCGATCCAGCACCGGGCGGGGATGCAGACCTCGAAGACGATCGTGGTGGTCAACAAGGACGCGGAGGCCCCGATCTTCGAACTCGCCGACTACGGCGTCGTGGGAGACCTGTTCACCGTCGTTCCCCAGCTCACCGACGACATCAACCACCGCAAGAACTAACCCCCACCACCACAACCACAGACAGACAGGCAGGCG
>NZ_JBHVHF010000621.1:0-1106 GCF_042800315.1 Streptomyces sp. NPDC057638 | reverse complement strand
GGGCGGGGGCGTAAGACCCGTCGGCTGCGGGTGAGCCATGCCTTCCACTCGCCGCTGATGGATCCCATGCTCGCCGACTTCCGGGACATCGCCGAAACACTGACCTACCACCCCCCGACGATCCCGGTCGTCTCCGATGTCACCGGTGAGCCCGCGACGGCGGAGCTCCTCGGCTCCGCCGCGTACTGGGTCCGGCATGTCCGTGAGGCCGTGCGATTCGCCGACGTGGTGGGCTCCTTGGAGGCGGCGGGCGTCACGACCTTTGTCGAGCTCGGCCCCGACGCGGTACTCAGCGGTATGGGGCAGAGCGCTGTCGAGAACGACGAGATCGTCTTCGCCCCGGTGCTGCGCCGTGACCGCTCCGAGAGCCACGAACTGGTCTCCGCGCTGGCCCTGGTGCATGCGCGTGGTGCCGCCACCGTCGACTGGCGGGCGTTCTTCGCCCCGCGGTCACCGAGCCGCGCCGACCTGCCGACGTATGCCTTCCAGCGTGAGCACTACTGGCTGGAGAGTGTGGGACGGCGTCCGGAGAGCGGAGTCCCGCGGGGGGCGGACGGCTGGCGTTACCGGGTCGAGTGGCGACCGCTGGCTGAGCCCGCCTCCTCGCCCGCCCTGTCGGGCACATGGCTGCTGGTGGTCCCGGACGGGAACGCCGGGGACACGACGGTGGCCGCGGTCCGCGCCGCCCTGACCGGTCAGGGCGCACACGTTCTGGACGCCGTCGTCCCCGCGGCACAGGGCGATCGGGACCTGTACGCCGAGAAACTGAGCAGTGCGGTTGGTTCTGTGGGTGGGTTGGCTGGTGTGTTGTCGTTGGTGGGGTTGGCGGGTGGTGGTGTGGGGTCTGCTGTTGCTTTGGTGCAGGCGTTGGGTGATGTGGGTGTTGGGGCTCCGGTGTGGTTGGCGACGTGTGGTGCTGTGTCGGTGGGTGGGGTGGATGGGTTGGTTTCGGTGGTGCAGGCGCAGTTGTGGGGGTTGGGTGTGACGGCGGGGTTGGAGTTGCCGGAGCGGTGGGGTGGTGTGGTGGATTTGCCTGAGGTGGTGGATGAGCGGGCGGGTGTGCGGTTGTGTGGGGTGTTGGCGGGTGTGGGTGGTGAGGATCAGGT
>NZ_JBHVHF010000620.1:0-1108 GCF_042800315.1 Streptomyces sp. NPDC057638 | reverse complement strand
GGCTCAGACGGCCTCGCCCGGGGCGGCCGGGTCGGCGCTGGCCTCGGTGGCCGGGGCGGCCGTGGACTCCCCGGCCCGGCGGTGCGGTACGGGACAGCCCACCGCACCAGGTCCCGGGAAGGTGCCGAGGTCGGCCAGGCGGTACCCCTGGCGATACCCCTTGATCTCGCGGTTCTGCCGCCCGAAGTGGGGCGACCGCCTCGGTGGCAGCACCAGCCGCACCGCCCGGCCCCGCAGCCGCAGCGCGCCCTCCACCGTCGAACGCAGGGCGGGCGCGGCGGCTTTGAGGCGGAAGGCCCTCAGAAGCGGCTCGTCGAGCAGCGCGACGGCGCCCGCGCGGGCCGCCGGGGCGAGGGGCCGGGGGTACCAGGAGGCCATCAGGTCGAGTGTCGCGTCGGCGACCGCGCGCCCGCCCTCGTCCCAGCCGAAGTGCGCTTCCTCGTAGGAGTCGAGGCACCGCTCGAACTCCTCGTAGCTCTCCGGGAGATCACGGATCCCCATGTGATGACCGAGATGACGGTAGTACGCGACACAGGCGCGCAGCTCGTGCCCGGTGAGCCGACGCCAGCCGTAGCGGTCGGTCCACCGCTTGGGCATGACGACGAAGGTGCACAGCACATAGCGCATGTCGTCGTTGGAGATGTCGTAGGAGCGGTGCATCTGGTTGATCCGGCGGATCGCGGTCCGCCCCTGCTCGGTCTCGAAGCCGTGCTCCACCACGGCGTCGAGCAACAGGGCGGTGTCGTCGTACCGCTTCTGCGCCCGCTCGGTGAACTCCGCCGTACGGGCGAGCAGTCCGCCGATGCCGGGCACGGCGTAGGTCCGGAAGAGGGCCAGCTCAAGTGCCCGGGCGAAGTCCCAGGGGAACTCGTACTGGGTGATGAGCCGGTACACCTGGAGAAAGTCCCGCTCCGGGTCCATCCGCCGGATCTCCCGGAGCCGTTCGAAACGCCGCACTGTGTGGCCCCCTCGCCCTGTCGTGCCGAAACGTCACCACTCTAGGGCCTGGCGCGGCGCCCTCAGCCGCCGTCCGTGTTCCCCCGTGGCGCCCCGCCGGGCGGCGGGGAGCCACGGGGGGGGACCGCCCGGCCCCCGGGTCACACTCAGG
>NZ_JBHVHF010000619.1:0-1132 GCF_042800315.1 Streptomyces sp. NPDC057638 | reverse complement strand
GGACGCGGCCGCGGGCGGGGCCCCCGACCAGGTGCCGGACGACCCCTACCGGGGTCAGTACCTCACCCCGGCGGCGGCCCAGCGGATCCTCGACGCCCCGTCGGCCTTCTTCCCCGCTCCCGTCAACGGCCCCGACGGCCCCGCGGCTCTGAACGGCCGCTTCGCCGCCACGCCGCCGCCCGGGACCCGGGTCGGGCGCCTCGCCCGGGACTTCCGGCTGACCCCTCTCGATGTCGAACTGCTGCTGATCGCCCTGGCCCCGGATATCGACGCCCGCTTCGAGCGGCTCTACGGCTATCTCCACGACGACCTCACCCGGCGCCGACCCACCATCGGCCTGGCCCTGGAACTGTGCGGACTGCCCGCCGCGGGCGCGGGCCGGTTCCGGTTCGCGCCGTCCGCGCCCCTGGTCGACGGCGGTCTGCTCGCGGTACGGGAGGAGGAACGCCCGCTGCTCTCCCGGCCGCTGGCCGTGCCCGACCGGGTGGTGGCCCATCTCCTCGGCGACCGGGAACCCGACGCCCGGCTGTACGGGCGCGCCGCCGTCGGCCGGGCCCTGGGTGACGGCGGGGAGGAGACGGTCCGCCGGGTGGCCGCCGCCATCCGGACCGGAGGAGGGCTGGTCCATCTGCTCGACCGGGGCGGCGACGGCGGCCGGGTGGCCGTCGAGGCCCTCGCGCTGACGGGCCACCGGCCCCTGGTGGTGGACATCGCGGCGGTCGTGGTCGGCCCGTACCCCGCCGAGCTGCCGGGCGCCCTGGCGCTGGAGGCCAGACTCGGCGGCGGCGGTACCGTCCTCGGCCCCCTCGACGCGCTGGACCCGGGGCAGCCGGACGGCGCCCGGCTGCTGCGGGAGCTGTGTCTGGCCGCCGCCGGGACACCGCTGATCGTGTACGGGGCCATGGAGTGGGACCCCCGGTGGGCGCCCCTCAGCCCCGTACCGCTCGCCCTGCCCCGGCCCACGGCGGCACAGCGGGCGCGGCAGTGGCGCCGTGCGCTCACCGCCGCCGCGCCCGCGCGGGGCGCGCTGGGCGCGCCGGACAGGGCGGATCCGGTGGACCCGGCCGTCAGGGCGGATCCGGCGGGCCTGGCGGAGCTGGCCGCCGGGTACCGGCTCGACGCCCCTCAGATC
>NZ_JBHVHF010000618.1:0-1135 GCF_042800315.1 Streptomyces sp. NPDC057638 | reverse complement strand
GAACGGGGGCTGCGGGGCGGTCCGTCGAGGGGCGGGTTCCGGCCGGTGGTGGGAGCCTGCCCTCGGGGCAGTGACGGGCGTCCGCGCCGCGGTCGGGCCCGGAAGGCGACCCCGTCACCCGGCCGTCGCGCACGGCCCCGGACGCAGAGGCGGACCCGTATGGCCCTCGTCAGCCGACGACTGCTCCCCCCGCTGGTCGCGGGGGTGGCCCTCACCCTCGCCGCGCATCCGCTCTCCCGCGCGGCGGACACCGGGCCCGCTCACCGCGCCGCCGCCGGGCGGGCCTGGACGGGCACCTGGGGCGCGGCGCCCTCGCACGCCGTCCCCCCGCTGGCCGACACCTCCATCCGTAATGTCGTGCACACCAGCGTCGGCGGGTACGCGGCCCGGATCACCGTCACCAACCGGTTCGGCACCCGGCCGCTGCGGCTCGGCGCGGTCACCCTGGCGCTCCAGGCGCCAGGCCCGCAGCGCCCCGAGGCGGCCGCGGGGACGATGCGGCGGGTGACGTTCCGGGGCGCGGGCGCGGTCACCGTGCCCGTGGGGCGGGACCTGGTCTCCGACCCCGTGGACCTGCGGGTGCCCGCCGACGCCCATCTGCTGGTCTCGCTGTACACCCCCGGTACCCAGGGCGCCGCGACCCAGCACCGGTCCGCCCGTCAGACCAGTTTCCTGGCGCCCGGTGGCGACCACACCACCGCCGCCACCGGCACCGCGTACACCGCCACCACCGGCTCCTGGCACTACCTCAGCGGTGTGGACGTCCTCAGCCCGCTCGCCCGGGGCAGCGTCGTGGCCCTCGGCGACTCCATCACCGACGGCTCCGGCTCCACCGCCGGCGCCAACCGCCGCTGGCCCGACCGGCTCGCGGCCCGGCTCGGCCACCGTCATCTCGGCGTCCTCAACGCCGGGATCGCCGGGAACCGGCTCCTCGACGACAGCGCCTACGGACCTAGGTCCTGTCCGGGTGGTCTTCGAGGATCAGCCCGCGGCGTCAGATGCATGGGGTCTCCCCAGGCCCGCTGGGGCCGAGGGGACGCATCGCAAGGCGGTGGGGGTCCCCCCGGCGAAGCCAGGGGGCGGTCGTCCTCGTACTGGGTGTACTCGGGCGATTCCGACAACGCTGGGGGTCCCC
>NZ_JBHVHF010000617.1:0-1146 GCF_042800315.1 Streptomyces sp. NPDC057638 | reverse complement strand
GCTCCTCGGTGACCAGGGCGCCGAGGTCATCCGGGTGGACCGGCCCGCCGAGGCGGGAGCGCCCTCCCGCCATCCGGTCCTGCACCGCAACCGGCTCTCGATCGCCCTCGACCTCAAGGACCCGGACGCGCGCGAGGCGCTGCTGAGGCTGGTCGAGACCGCCGACGCCCTGATCGAGGGCTTCCGCCCCGGGGTCGCCGAACGCCTCGGCCTCGGTCCGCGGGAGTGCCTCGCCCGCAACCCCCGTCTCGTCTACGGCCGGATGACCGGCTGGGGACAGGACGGACCCCTCGCCCGGACGCCCGGCCATGACATCAACTACATCGCCGTCGCCGGGGCCCTGGGCGCCCTCGGCACCGAGGGCGAGGACCCGCCCGTACCGCTGAACCTCTTCGGCGACATGGGCGGGGGCGGCATGCTCCTCGCGCTCGGCCTCACCACCGCGCTCGTCCACGCCCAGCGCACCGGACGGGGTCAGGTCGTCGACGCGGCGATGACGGACGGCACCGCCGTCCAGCTCGCCCTGATCCACGGGCTCCTGGCCACCGGCCGCTGGAGCGAACGCCGGGGCGCCAACCTCTTCGACGGCGGCGCGCCCTTCTATCGCTCCTACCGCACCGCCGACGGTCGCCATATGGCCGTCGGCTGTGTGGAGCCCCCGTTCTACGCCGCGTTCCTGGCCGTCCTCGGTCTCACGGACGATCCTCTGTTCGCCCGGCAGCACCACCAGGAGTCCTGGCCCGCGATGGGGCGGCGGCTCGGGGAGCTGTTCGCGGGCCGCACCCGGGAGGAGTGGACCGAACGCTTCGCCGCCGTCCCCGCCTGTGTCACCCCGGTGTACGGGCTCACCGAGGCGGCCCGCCATCCGCACAACGCCACCCGGGGCACCTATCTGACGCTGGACGGGATCCTCCAGCCCGCGCCCGCGCCCCGGTTCGGCACCACCCCGGCGGGCCCGCCCCGCCCGGCGCCCGTCGTGGGCGCCCACACCCGTGAGGTGCTCACCGGCCTCGGCCTGCCCGAGTCCGCCGTCGAGGCCCTCACCTCCTCTTCCGTTTCGGCTCAGTGAAGGACGTCAGGACTATGGGAACGCTGGTGGGCAGGGTCGCTGTGGTGTCGGGTTCGGGGCGGGGGATCGGGCGTGAG
>NZ_JBHVHF010000616.1:0-1148 GCF_042800315.1 Streptomyces sp. NPDC057638 | reverse complement strand
GACTGACGGCGACCGGAGGCCCGGAACGGCCCCGGGGCCGGGGCTCCGCCCCCGCGGGGGTGGCGGGCTCCGGTCCCGGGGTGTCGGTCGGGTCCCTCATCCGACGGAGCGTGTGGCGCTTCGCGCACGCGCGACGAGGGCGGGGCGGGGCATCCGCGCACGGCGGCGTAGCGGGTGCGGGGCGCCGGGCCCGTCCGTCCGTCCGTCCGTCCGTCAGGAGGTCTCCCGCGCCGCCTCCTCGATCAGCTCCACGACGGCCTGCGGCTGTGAGGCCAGGGAGGCGTGACTGGCCTCCAGTTCGATGATCTTGCGCGGTGACATCCGCTCCGCCATCCGCCGCTCGTTGTCCGGGTCGATCATGCGGTCGCCGGTGGAGACCTGGTACCAGACCGGCTTCTCCCGCCAGGCCGGGGCGGTCACGTTGTCCCCGAAGGTCGAGGCCAGCGGGGCCTTCTGGGTGACCGCGAGGACATATGCCTCCGCCTCGGTCAGGTCCTCGCAGAAGCTCCAGTGGTACTTGTCCTGGGCGACCCAGAGATAGCCGTCCGAGTCCGGCTTGATGTTGTCGAACGCGGCGGGCGGGTGCTCCTGGCTGATCTGGCCCGCGCTCTCGCCCGCGTCGGGCGCGAACGCGGCGATATAGACGAGCCCGGCGACATTGGGCAGGTTCCCCATCTCCGAGATGACCGCGCCACCGTAGGAGTGGCCGACCAGGATGACCGGCCCGTCGACCTGCTTCACCATCTTGCGGGTGCGCTCGGCGTCCTCGGCGAGCGAGGTCAGCGGGTTCTCGACCGCGTGGAGGTCGTCGAAGCCCCTGCTCCGCAGCTCCGGGATGCACTTGCTCCAGTGCGCCGCGCCTCCCCAGAACCCATGCACCAGAACAATCGACGGCTTGGCCATAGCGTTTCCCCATCGTGGTGACACTGTCGGATTCGACACTTTCGTCCCCACGCTAGGACGGGTGCGGCGACCCCGCCACCGGGGCTCCACCGCACCCGCGAGGGAACCGTCGCGCGTCTGCGCGACGGCCCTGAGCGATCCGCGCCGGGCGAGCCGGTTCGGGCGGCGTCCCTCAGTATCGGGCCGGGCGGCGCGCCCGGCCCGGTGGCCTCCGTCAGTATCAGACCGGACCAGGCGACATGCCC
>NZ_JBHVHF010000615.1:0-1169 GCF_042800315.1 Streptomyces sp. NPDC057638 | reverse complement strand
CTCCGGAGACCGTCCTACCTCTTGCGGGCGGTGGTCTTCTTCGCGGCGGTGCTGCGGGCGGTCGCCTTCTTCGCGGGCGCCTTCTTCGCCG
Source organism: Streptomyces sp. NPDC057638 (assembly GCF_042800315.1). Classification (NCBI taxonomy): domain Bacteria; kingdom Bacillati; phylum Actinomycetota; class Actinomycetes; order Kitasatosporales; family Streptomycetaceae; genus Streptomyces; species Streptomyces sp. NPDC057638. The sequence goes on along the minus strand of NZ_JBHVHF010000615.1, from coordinate 1,078 downwards.
TCGCCTTCTTCGCGGGCGCGGTCTTCTTCGCCGTGGCCTTCTTGGCGGGGGCCGCCTTCTTGGCCGTGGTCGCCTTCTTCACGGCGGTGGCCTTCTTCGCGACGGTCTTCTTCGCGGCCGTGGTCGCCTTCTTGGCCGCGGTGGCCTTCTTCGCGACGGTCTTCTTCGCCGGAGTCGCCTTCTTGGCCGCGGTGGTCTTCTTCGCCGTGGCCTTCTTGGCGGTGGCCTTCTTGGCCGCGGCCTTGGCCGTCGTACGGGTGGAGGTGCCGCCGGACAGGCTGCCCTTGGGCGCCTTCTTCACCGCGACCTCACCGCCGCGCGGCAGCTTCTTCGAGCCGCTGACCAGGTCCTTGAAGCCCTGACCTGCGCGGAAGCGCGGAACGGAGGTCTTCTTGACCCGGACCCGCTCCCCGGTCTGCGGGTTGCGGGCGTAGCGGGCGGGACGGTCGACCTTCTCGAACGATCCGAAGCCGGTGACCGAGACCCGGTCTCCGGCGACGACCGCGCGGACGATCGCGTCAAGCACCGCGTCGACGGCGTCGGCCGCCTGCTGTCGGCCGCCGAGCTTGTCGGCAATCGCTTCTACGAGCTGCGCCTTGTTCACGTCTTCCCCTTCGGAGACATTGCCTGGAACGAATCCGCCCAGGCTTTTTCGCACGTTAGGCAGATATATACCGCAAATCAAACACGAAACGGTCTAATCACCCTAGTGCCGCAACGAATCGACCTCGGAAGTCGGTCGTCATGGAGTTCGGATGTCAGTCGCCTTCCGGGAATCGCCCCTCGTCGAGGTCCCGCATCAAGCGGTCCAGACGCCGTGCGGCGTCCGGGAGATCGTGCTTCGCCGCGGCCGTGATGACCAGCAGCTTCCGGGAGAGCGCCTTCCTTACGCCCTCCGGGACTTGCAGTGCGCGCACTCGGGTGTGCGCTTCCTTCAGTTGGGCCGCGACAGCCGCGTAGAGCGTGAGTTGGCTGTCGCGTTCCATGCACCGATTGTGCCATCTGGGGCGAGTTGTCGCCCGGCGGGGTCTCAACAAGCGACCGACGGATCTTCAGGTCGAACACTAGACTTGACGAA
>NZ_JBHVHF010000614.1:0-1185 GCF_042800315.1 Streptomyces sp. NPDC057638 | reverse complement strand
GGCCTCAAGAGCACGGTCGGCGGCGACCGGATCGAGGTCGTCGCCGCCGACCCGGCCGATCTCCCGCTGGTGGCCAGGACCGTCGCCCGGGTCGCCGAGGGCGAGCCGGGCACCGTGCGCGCCGAGCGCCGGGTCCACGCGGCCGTCACCGACCGGGTGGCCGCCCTGACCGAGGTGGCCCGCACCCTCCAGGACGAGGGCGTCACCGTCGAGGACATCGGGCTGCGCCGCCCCAGCCTCGACGATGTCTTCCTCCGCCTCACCGGCCACACCACCGCCCGCCCCACCGGTTCCGACCGCCCCGAGGAGGCCGCCGCGTGAGCCCCGACGCCCCTGACAGCGCTGACCCCGCCACCGCCGCCCCGGCCGATGAACGCCGCTTCTTGTGGGCGGTGACCGACTGCGCCAACCTCGTCCGCCGCGAGCTGCTCCACTACCGGATCCAGCCCGTCTACATCCTCTGGCAGCTCGGCTTCCCGATCATCTCCGTCCTGCTCTACGGATATGTCTTCGGCGGCGCGATGAAGCCCCCGGGCGGCGGCGACTACAAGGACTTCCTGATGCCGGGGATGTTCGTGATGACGATGACCTTCGGCTTCATGAACACGGCGACCGTGATGACCCAGGACCTCACCAAGGGCGTCATCGACCGCTTCCGCTCCATGCCGACGGCCCCCTCGGCCGTGGTCACCGGCCGCGGTGTCAGCGACCTGCTGGTGGCGACCGCGGAACTGACCATCCTCGCCCTGACCGCCCTCGCCATCGGCTGGCGCTCCGACGGCGGCCCGCTCGCCACCCTCGGGGCCTTCGGCCTGCTGCTCCTGCTGCGCTTCAGCCTGATCTGGGTCGGTGTCTGGCTCGGCCTGCTGCTGCCCAGCCCGGAGGCCGCGGGCTCCCTCTACGCCGTGGTGTTCCCGCTGACGATGATCTCCAGCATCTTCGTACCGCCGTCCTCCATGCCCGACTGGCTCGGCGCGGTGGCCGCCTGGAACCCCATCTCCTCCACGGCCGCCGCCGCCCGCGAACTCTTCGGCAACCCGGTCGCCAGCGGCGGCTCCTGGATCGAGGAGAACGCCGTCCTGATGGCGGTTCTCTGGCCCCTGGTCATCACGGCGGTCTGCCTGCCGCTGGCAATCGCGCGCTTCCAGCGGCTGAGCCGCTGACGGGCGGGCGTGGTGCGCCGCC
>NZ_JBHVHF010000613.1:0-1193 GCF_042800315.1 Streptomyces sp. NPDC057638 | reverse complement strand
CAGGCGGCGCGGTCACCTACACCATCACCGTCACCAACAACGGACCCAGCGCCTCGTCGGGCTGGACGGTGACCGACACCATCCCGGCGGGGCTCACCAACGCGGCCACCACCACAGCGGGCTGCGCCATCACCGCGGGCACCCTCACCTGCACCGGCGGCACCCTCCCCGTCGGCAGCAGCACCACCATCACCCTCACCGGCACAGCCGCCGCGAACGCGACCAGCATCACCAACACGGCCACCGTCACCGGCGACGACCCCGACCCCAACCCCGACAACAACACCGACACCACCACCACAACCATCACCCGCTCCGCCGACCTCGCCCTGACGAAGACGGGTCCGGCCACGGTGGATCCGGGCGGGCAGATCTCGTACACGATCACCGTCACCAACAACGGGCCCACCGCCTCATCGGGGTGGACGGTGACCGACACGGTCCCCGCGCAGATCCAGAACCCGTCGACCAGCAGTGCCGGGTGCGGTATCAGTTCCGGGACGCTCACCTGCACCGGTGGTCCGCTGGCGGTCGGCGCGAGCGCGTCCGTCACCGTGAGCGGGACGGTGGCCGCCAACGCGAGTGGCTCCCTGGTCAACACGGCCCGGGTCACGGGCCGGGACCCCGACCCGGATCCGGGGAACAACGAGGACACCACCACCACGACCGTCACCAGCGAGCCGGGGCTGACCCTCACCAAGCGGCAGGACGGTCCCGCCACCGTGGCGCCGGGTGCCACCGTCACCTACACGATCACCGTGACGAACACCGGTTCCACCACCTACACCGCGCAGGACCCGGCCTCGTTCACCGATGACCTGAGCGGTCTGCTGGACGACGCCGACTACAACGGTGATGCCGACGCGACCTCCGGCACCGTCACCTACAACGATCCGGTCCTCTCCTGGAGCGGCGCGCTCGCCCCGGGCCAGACGGCGACGATCACCTTCTCCATCACCACCCACGCTCCTCCGACCGGGGATCTGCGGCTGGTCAACACCGTGGTCTCCCCGACCCCGGGCAGCAACTGCCTCCCCGGTGGCACTGACGCCCGCTGCACCACCACGGGCAACGTCAAGCCCAAGGCGAAGGACAAGAAGGGCACGCACACGAAGGGCAGGGAGGTGCAGGCACCCGCCGTCTGAGTGAGCGGCGGCTGATCATCCGGGTCGTGCCCGGCACCCGCGAGGTGC
>NZ_JBHVHF010000612.1:0-1260 GCF_042800315.1 Streptomyces sp. NPDC057638 | reverse complement strand
GCCGGGGAAGTTCCCGGCCGGGCACCTGTCTCAGGGCCGGTGACCGGTCATCAGCGGCTGCCTGCCGGGGCCGCCGGGATACCGGACCGGGGCCGGACCGCGGGCGGGTCCTGCCTGCGGGTCCCGTGGGCGGGGGTGCGGACCCGTGCGGTTCACCCGCGTCTTACGGATCCGGTCACGGTTCTCACTCGCGGGTTACGGGCCTGGTGACGGTTGCTCAGGCGCGGGTGAGGACGAAGCTGTGGTTGCCTGCTGAGGGAACGCAGTATGTGTGGGTTTTCAGGGACGCGCCGGCGGCGTTGGTGGCTCCCCAGACGTCCCAGCAGGACCCGCTGGGCTGGAGACGGCCGGTGAAGGGATTGAGGTTGTGCGTCTCGAAGCCCGTGCCTCCTGACGCGAAGCCGTCACGGAAGCGGAACAGCTGGGTGTGGACGTTGGGGCCGTCGCAGTTCCACTGGCTCAGTTTCTGTCCGTGAAAGTCCTGCGAGGAGTTCTGGCGCGCGATACACAGCCCCGCGAACGTCCTGACCTCGAATGCGTCCGGGTAGTTGCTGTAGGCCTGGCGGATGAGGAACCGCTGGGAGGGGCGGCTGGTATCGCACGGCTGCTGGACCAGCGCCGCGTCCCTGGCGGTGGACGTGTTCTCGATGTCCAGGCACAGGCCGGAATGGGAGGCCTTGATCTGGTAGGTGTAGCCGAGCGGGGGAGCGGCCTGGGCGGGGACCGCGGCGGCGGTCAGGAGCAGGGCGGCGGCGGACACCGACAGAGCGGCGGTCACTGGCTTGCGCATGAGAGAGCCTCCCGGACGAGGGCGGGGGATACGGATGGCCGGGCACCAGCACCTCTGTGCTGGACCGATCATCGGAGAGTAGGAACGGTCCGTCTCTCCGGGGTATCCCACGGGGGAGTGAGTGATCGCGCACACGGGCGACCGCCCGCGGGGGGTCTGACTCCCCCCGGCTCCTCACCGGACACATCCGCCCGGACACCCCCGTACACCTCGGACACCCCCGGGCGTCCGCCGCCGCGGGGCACCGTGCTCCGCCTCCCGCGTCCGCTGCGGGCGCGGGGCGCTGGATGGCACGCCCCCCGGGAGGCCCTCGGTCCCCCGGGGGCCACCCCGGGACGCCCTCGGCCCCTGGGGCCCCCGGGGGGGTCTGTGGTGTGTGGTGTGTGGGTGTGTGTGGGGGTTGGGTTGTTAGGTTGTGAGGGTTTGTTTTTCTTCGGTGTTTCCGGTATTTCCGGTGTTTCCAGTGTGTT
>NZ_JBHVHF010000611.1:0-1315 GCF_042800315.1 Streptomyces sp. NPDC057638 | reverse complement strand
GGACAGGGGTGTTCCGGTTCCGGCGGGCCGCCGCCCGCGGCGTTCACTCCGCGCCGAGGCCCTCACTCCGCCCGCGGCGCTTACTCCGGGCCGAGGCCCTCGCCCCCGCCCGCAACCCTTACTCCGCGCCGCGCACGCGCACATGCCCGTTGTCGCTGCGCGCCGAGACCACCCGGGCGCTGTCCTTGTCGACCGGCACGTCCACGTCCACCCGTCCGTTGCCGCTGCTGGCCTTGACGGCGTACGGGGCCCCGGCGCGCGGCAGGCGGACGGTGACGCCGCCGTTGTCGCTGCTGGCCTCGACCCGCTCGGGCACGGCCCCGGCGGCGGCATCCGCCTTCACCTCGATCCGTACGGAACTGTTCGTGCTGTGCGCCGTGAGGGTGGGCGCGGTGATCGCCTTGGCCACGACGTCGCCGTTGTCGCTGCGGAGCGTCAGCGGCCCGGTGGTGTTCCGTACGGACACATCGCCGTTCTCGGTCTTGATCTCCAGTGGGGCGGTGAACCCGGAGGCGGTGACCTGGCCGTTGTCGTTCCTGACCTTGACCTCCACCCCGCGCGGCACCTTGATGGTGTGCCGCGCCTGGCAGTCGCTGGCCAGCGCGTCACAGTCGAACCGGAGCTTCAGCTTCCCGTCGTCCGTCATCCGCCAGGACGCGTCCGGGCCCCCGCCCAGGAAGACCCACCCGTCCACCTGCCGGGCCACCTCGACGTCCTTCACATCGGCGGGAACGATCTTGAGCACCGAGTTGTCGGAGTCGACGGTCAGCACCTCGCCCTTCAGCGCGAACGTCTTCCGCTCGACCGGCGCGGAGTCCAGATCCGTCCCACCGCATCCGGCCACCACCCCCATGAGCACCCCACCCCCCAGGAGGGCCGCTCCCGTCCGGGCACGGCGGGACGTACGGAATCGGGAGAGGCTGTTCGGGCTCATGGACTCATTCCCTCGGAAGGCACGACCGGCGACCCCCTCAACGTAGGCGCGCCCCCATCCCCCGCACGATCCTGCGACCCACCCGCTCGGAGGTGGGGTTAGCCCCCCTCCCGCCGCCTCCGGCCGGGGTCTGTTCCGGAGGCGCGTAGCTCAGGGATAGAGCGCTGCTCTTACAAAGCAGATGTCGGCGGCTCGAACCAGCCCCGGCGGCTGGGTCTGTTCCGGAGGTGTGGTGAGGGGAACGGGTTTGCGGGGCCGCCCAGAGGGCCATGTACGCTGTCCTCTCATCCACGGGTGCGTAGCTCAGGGGTAGAGCGCTGCTCTTACAAAGCAGATGTCGGCGGTTCGAAACCGTCCGCGCCCACCAGACGGAGGCCCCCG
>NZ_JBHVHF010000610.1:0-1329 GCF_042800315.1 Streptomyces sp. NPDC057638 | reverse complement strand
GTCCTGATGGGCCCCGCCCGCCTTCCGTGTCTCCTGGCCCCGCGTGGCGTGCGCGGCGGCGCGTGGCCCGCGGTCCGAGGGCGCTCCGGCTCCCCATGACCGGCCGCGCTCCCCTCTCCCTATCTCCCTTCCCGTCTCCCCTCTTCCTCTCCCGCCACCCCCCTTCGCCCCTTGTCTCCCTTGCCCCGGGGACCACTCTCGGCCGCCGTTGAGGGGGGCGGCTTCCCCCGTTTCCGAGGGTTTCCGAAAAAGCCCTCACACATTGCATTGCTTAAGCAACGCAATGTGAGAACGAGGGGGGTCGGATGTGAGCCCTCGCATAGGACCCAGGTCACTTACGAATCTTCTTAGTAGAGAGATAAGGACCGTGTGAGCGGGGCCGACAGGTCGAAATGGGCGTTTGGGCGCCGCCCTGATCCACTATCGCGGATCGTACGTCACATGATTGCCAGGGCATTTTGCCGCCGCTAAGAATTGCCCAGTCGCCGCCACTGGAGCGCAGCGCCGCTCCCATCGGTCTGATGCGACTTCCCGATTCGAAGAGGTACGTCTGTATGTCCGCGTCCAGCATCCGTATGACCAAGGCCCGCAAGGTCTCGATCGCCGGTATCGCCGCCGCCGGTGCCGCAGCCATCACCCTCTCCCTGGTGCCCTCCAACGGCTCCAGCGCCGACCAGGCCGCCGTGAAGGCCGCCCCGGTCGCCTGGTCCGCCGAGGCCGCCTCCGGTAAGCCCGCCGCCCTCACCATCGACACCCAGTCGGCGTTCCAGACCAAGGTCGAGGCCGCCGTGAAGGCCGCCGCCAAGGTCGAGGCCGACGCCAAGACCCAGGCCGACCTGAAGGCGAAGGCCGCCGCCGAGGCCGCCGTCAAGGAGCGCACCGTCGCGAAGCCCGCCGTCAGCCGCTCGGCCGCGAAGCCGGTCGTGGCCCAGCAGGTCGCCGCCACGGTCTACCCGAACAACCTCGACGGCTGGATCCGCGAGGCGCTCTCCATCATGAAGAAGGAGGGCATCCCGGGCTCCTACGACGGGCTGCACCGCAACATCATGCGTGAGTCCAGCGGTAACCCGCGGGCGATCAACAACTGGGACATCAACGCCAAGAACGGTGTCCCCTCGAAGGGTCTGCTCCAGGTCATCCAGCCGACCTTCAACGCCTACCACGTGGCCGGCACGCCGTTCGACCTGTACCACCCGGTCTCCAACATCGTGGCCGCCGCGAACTACGCCGCGGACCGCTACGGCTCGATCGACAACGTCTTCGGCGCCTACTGAGCCGACGGACGCGTCACCCCTACAGACGTCAGGGCGGCACCCCCCACTCGGGGGG
>NZ_JBHVHF010000609.1:0-1361 GCF_042800315.1 Streptomyces sp. NPDC057638 | reverse complement strand
CCTGTAGGCGCCGGGGCCTGTCCTCCCCTGTGCTGACCCGGAGCCCCGAGCTCTCAGGGTCAGTCCCGTCGGACCGTTTTCCCCGAGCGGCCCGCCTCCCGCAGAAGATCTCCCCTCGGGAACGAGACCCAATCCCCGAGCGTGGTCACTCATACGAGGGGTGTTACACCCCGAGACCGTACTTTCGAATATGGGTTCGATACTCTCGGCATTCCCTGGCCGCGGCAGGGTGGCCAGCGGGTGACCGGGAGAGATAGGGGGTGCCGTGCGTATGGCGCGGCGCATCGATGTGACCGGGGCCGGTGGTGTGCGCTTGGCCGCCTGGGAGTTCGGCGATCCCCCGAAGGGAGGAACCCCGGCCCGGGGCGAGGGCACCGGGGATCCTCCGGTCGGCGGTCCCCCGGCGGGTGGTGCCGGGTCCGCGGCCGGGGTGGTGGCCGGGTCCGGTGAAGGGGGCGCCGAGGGTGAGGTGCCGGGGTTAGGGAGCGCGGCGGACCCGCCCGGGGCGCTCTTGCTGCATGGGCTCATGGGACGGGCGGCGCACTGGGCGTCGGCCGCCCGCTGGCTCTCCGGGCGCTATCGCACCGTCGCTCTCGACCAGCGGGGGCACGGCCGGAGTGAGAAGCCCTCCGACGGGCCGTTCAGCCGTGAGGCGTATGTGGCGGACGCGGAGGCCGCGCTGGAACAGCTCGGCCTGGGCCCGGCGGTGGTGATCGGGCACTCGATGGGCGCGCTGACCGCGTGGCAGCTCGCGGCGCGGCGACCGGATCTGGTGCGTGCCCTGGTCATCTGCGATATGCGGGCGTCGGCGCTCGGCGCGGCCTCGCAGCGGGTGTGGGAGGAGTGGTTCCGTGCCTGGCCGCTCCCGTTCGCCACGCTGGCGGACGTACGGAAGTGGTTCGGTGAGGACGACCCCTGGGAGGAGCGCCCGACCCGGACCCGTGGTGACTTCTACGCCGAGGTGATGGCCGAGCGGGAGGACGGCTGGCGGCCGGTCTTCTCCCGCCGTCAGATGCTCAGCTCCCGGGCGACCTGGGTGCATGACGCCCACTGGGAGGAGTTGGCCCAGGTGCGCTGTCCCGCGCTGGTGGTGCGGGGGATCGACGGGGAGCTGGGGCGGGCGGAGGCCCAGGAGATGGTGCGGGTGTTGCCGCGGGGGGTCTACGCGGAGGTGCCGGACGCGGGGCATCTGGCCCACTATGACCATCCGGAGGCATGGCGGGCGGTGGTCGATCCCTTCCTCTCCTCCCTTCCGGATCCCGGCTGATTCCTGGGCGCCCCATGGAGAACGGGCCCGCCTTCCCGGCCGGGGAGGCGGGCCCGTTCGCCCCGGAACGGTGCCGGGGCGGGAACTCTGAGGA
>NZ_JBHVHF010000608.1:0-1366 GCF_042800315.1 Streptomyces sp. NPDC057638 | reverse complement strand
GGCCGACGGAGACGACTCCGTCGGCCAGGCCCTCGCCCGTTGGCGCACGCTCACCCGGACCCACTGGGCCCGTTTCGACGCGGGCGAGGTCGACTGGCTCGGCCAGCGCCGCGACCGCGCGCGGGACTTCACCGGCACCCCGATGAGCGACTCCGCCGCGGACGCCTGGTTCGCGCGCTACGTGACCCACTACGAGGCGGCCTCGGCCCTCTTCCCCGACGCCGTGCCCGCCCTGGACGCCCTCGCGGGCCACTACCGGCACGCCGTCCTGTCCAACTCCTCGCTGCGGGTCCAGGAACCCAAGCTGCGCGGCTTCGGCGTCCGCGACCGCTTCGAGGTCCTCCTGTGCGCCGCCGAACTCGGCGTCGCCAAGCCGCACGCCGCCGCCTTCCACGCCGCCTGCCGGGCCCTGGGCCTGCCGCCGAGTGAGGTGCTGTACGTCGGTGACGAGCCCGACATCGACGCCCGCGGCGCCATGGAGGCGGGGCTCACCGGCGTCTGGCTGGACCGCTCCGGAACGGGCGGACGCCCCGAACTGATCCGGATCGCCTCCCTCGCCGAGTTGCCCGGTCTGCTGCGCGGCCATACCCGTTTTGGAGCCCCGTCCACCTTCGGGTAATGTTCTTTCTGCGCCGCCCGCCAAGGCCAAAAGGCCGGAACGGAGAGCGCAAGCCAAGGAAGACCCCCACCGGGGGTTGCGCTTTGGTGGCCTATGGTGTAATTGGCAGCACGACTGATTCTGGTTCAGTTAGTCTTGGTTCGAGTCCAGGTAGGCCAGCTCGCAGAGCTCATCTGCAAAGCCCCCGTTGTGTAGCGGCCTAGCACGCTGCCCTCTCAAGGCAGTAGCGCCGGTTCGAATCCGGTCGGGGGTACAGATCCATCCCGCGGATCATCAGGGTCGCTCCCGATGTCCACGCGGTGACAGTGTCCGGCTCGCGCCGGGCTGGATCGCTAGGGCCCCCGTTGTGTAGCGGCCTAGCACGCCGCCCTCTCAAGGCGGTAGCGCCGGTTCGAATCCGGTCGGGGGTACTGGTCTAAACCACCATGGGCTATGGTGTAATTGGCAGCACGAGTGATTCTGGTTCATTTAGTCTAGGTTCGAGTCCTGGTAGCCCAGCGGATCGTTTCAGATCTTGCCCCCGTTGTGTAGCGGCCTAGCACGCCGCCCTCTCAAGGCGGTAGCGCCGGTTCGAATCCGGTCGGGGGTACAAAAGGGAAAATCCCCTCGCATTTACTGCGAGGGGATTTTCCTATTTCCGCTTCTATCGCTTTGTCTCCGCCACCCCACTCCCGGACAGGCCCGGGTTCCACCGCTGAGTGGGACGACTGCCCGTACGGGGCTGGAACCCCGCGCGGCCCGCACGGA
>NZ_JBHVHF010000607.1:0-1377 GCF_042800315.1 Streptomyces sp. NPDC057638 | reverse complement strand
GTGCCGGACGGCGGGCGTCCGGCACCGGGCAGAGACCTAGGCGACCGCCTCGTGGAGACGGTCGGCCTGGCGGTCCTTGAGCGGGCCGATGACGGCGAGGGACGGACGCTGCCCGAGGACCTCGGCGGCGACCGCGCGGACATCGTCGGGAGTGACGGCCGCTATCCGGGCCAGCATGTCGTCGACCGACATCTGCGCGCCCCAGCACAGCTCGCTCTTGCCGATGCGGTTCATCAGCGCCCCGGTGTCCTCAAGGCCGAGGACCGTGGAGCCGGAGAGCTGGCCGATGGCGCGGCCGATCTCGTCGTCGCTGAGGCCCTCGGCGGCGGCCCGGTCCAGTTCGTCCCGGCAGATCTTGAGGACGTCGTGGACCTGGCTGGGGCGGCAGCCCGCGTACACCCCGAACAGACCGCAGTCGGCGAAGCCGGAGGTGTAGGAGTAGACGCTGTAGGCCAGGCCGCGCTTCTCCCGGACCTCCTGGAAGAGCCGTGAGCTCATCCCGCCGCCGAGCGCCGTGTTGAGCACCCCGAGCGCCCAGCGGCGCTCGTCGGTGCGGGCGAGGCCCGGCATGCCGAGGACCACATGGGCCTGCTCGGTCCTGCGGCCGAGGTGATCCACCCGGCCCGCGGTGCGCACGCTGCGCCGCCCGTCGCGCGGGGCGAGGGGGACGGCGTCGGTACGGGTGAGGGCGCCCGCCCGCTCGAACGCGCGGCGGACCTGGCGTACGACGGTGGCGTGGTCGACGTTGCCCGCGGCGGCGACGACGAGATGGGTCGGGTCGTAGTGCTTCTGGTAGAAGCGGCGGACCCGCTCGGCGGTGAGCGCGTTGACCGTGTCGACGGTGCCCAGCACGGGACGGCCCAGCGGGCTGTCGCCGAACATGGTGTGCGCGAAGAGGTCGTGCACGCAGTCGCCCGGGTCGTCCTCCGTCATGGCGATCTCTTCGAGGATCACCCCGCGCTCGGCGTCGACGTCCTCCTGGAGGATCAGCGAGCCGGTGAGCATGTCACAGACGACATCGATGGCGAGCGGCAGGTCCGTGTCGAGCACCCGGGCGTAGTAGCAGGTGTACTCCTTCGCCGTGAAGGCGTTCATCTCGCCGCCGACCGCGTCGATCGCGGCGGAGATGTCCAGGGCGGTACGGCGCTGGGTGCCCTTGAAGAGGAGGTGCTCCAGATAGTGCGTGGCGCCGTTCAGTGACGGCGTCTCGTCCCGGGAGCCGACATGCGCCCAGATGCCGAAGGTCGCGGAGCGTACGGAGGGCAGGGTCTCGGTGACGATCCGCAGCCCACCGGGGAGGGTGGTGCGCCGGACGGTGCCGATGCCGTTCTCGCCCTTGAGAAGGGTTTGGGTACGGGCGACGGCCCGCGCCTGAGA
>NZ_JBHVHF010000606.1:0-1389 GCF_042800315.1 Streptomyces sp. NPDC057638 | reverse complement strand
GTGGTCGGTCCACCGGGCGCGGCGGTCCTCACGGTGTGCGGGGTCCGCGCCGCAGCGCGCAGACCAGGGTGACGGCGGAGCCGCCGACCGCCCACGCCGCCAGCACCCCGAGCGAACCGGCGACGTCGTTCCCGCCGAAGTAGGCGATCGACCGCGCCACGTACGTTCCGGCGCCCGGGGGCAGCGCGGGGCCGATGGCCGCCCAGAACGGGGGCAGCAGCGGCCAGGGGTAGGCGCCGCCCGCGCTCGGGTTGCCGAGGACCACCACCAGCAGGATCGCCAGCCCGATGCCGATGATCCCGGCCAGCCCCTGGAGGGCGAGGGTGATCGCGCCGACGGTGAAGACCAGCAGGGTGCCCAGGCCCCACAGCGCGGCCAGGTTCCCCGGCAGGGCGTCCAGCACCGGTCCGGCGATCACCGCCCCGAGCAGCCCGGCGGCGATGGCGTACAGCAGCAGCACCCCGAGCCGGATCAGCGCGCGATGGCCGTTGGCGGGACGGGCGCCCGCGCTGATGGCGAGGATCGCGGCACAGAGGTAGCCGCCGACGCACCAGCCGACGACCAGATAGAAGGAGGAGAGTCCCCGGGCGTCCCCGGCGGAGCCCGGAACCACGTCCACCACCCGCAGCGAGCGCCCCTGGGCGCGTTCGGCCGCCGCGACGACCTCGGTGACCGCCTGGGAGAGCGAGGCACCTCCGCCGCTGGCGACCAGCAGCCGGTCGGTGGGGCCGCGGGGGTCGACGACCAGGGCGCCGTCGACGTCCCGGTGCCGGATCTGACGTACCGCCGTGGCCTCGTCGGCGACGGCGCGCGGGGCGAGCGGATCACCGGGCAGCGCGCCGAGCCGGTCCACGGTCTGTCCGGTGAGCCGGTCGGTCGGGGTGACGACGGCGAGGGGTACCTCGCGCGGCCGTGGTTCGTGGAAGGCGCCGATGTACGAGAGGACAAAGCCGACTTGGAGTGCCAGGACCCCGATGACCAGGAGCGCGGCCCGCAGGCTCACCGCGTCCTTGAACTCGTCGGCGAACCGGGTCGGGGGGACGGGCACGGGCCCGGGTCCCTCGTGCGGGGCGGCGTCGCCCGGTATCCGCGTCATGCGTCCACGCTGGGCGGAGCGGCGGCGGCGCGCAGTCCGGGCGGGGCCGGGCGGGTGATGCCGCCGCTGTGCGGGCGGGGTGGTCGGGTGCGGTGCGCGCTGGTCCGGGCGGGGGACGCGGGTGCGGTGCGCGCTGGTCCGGGCGGGGGACGCGGGTGCGGTGCGCGCTGGTCCGGGGAGGGCGGGCGGCTGCGGTCCGGGCGGGTGATGGCCTGCTGTCCCGGCGGGGGAGGCGGGTGCTGTCACCGCTGGTCCGGGGAGGGCGGGCGGGTGTCGTGCACGCCGTCCCACGC
>NZ_JBHVHF010000605.1:0-1400 GCF_042800315.1 Streptomyces sp. NPDC057638 | reverse complement strand
GCCCGGACGCGTGAGAAGCGTCCGGGCGGCGGTCTTCCGTACGGTGTCGGCGGGGCGCGGCGGGCTTGGCGTCCTCGGCCGGTTCACGAGGGCGCGGCAGGCTCAGGGGTTCGGCGGGCGCGGCAGGTTCTGCGGCCTCGGGGCGGCTGAGGCGGCTCAGAGGGCGAAGAAGGTCGCCACCAGGATGCCGCCGCCCGATATCGCCGCGATCCAGCCCAGCCGGGAGAGGCCCAGCGCCCAGCCCAGCAGTACGGAGGCGATCAGCAGCGAGCCGCCCAGCGGCAGCCAGGCGTGCAGCACCCCGCCGGTGTCCTCGCGGATCACCTCGCCCGAGTCCGGCCGCACCACCACCGGCACGGTCTCGCCCTTGTTCACGGCGACCGAGTTCTCGATGGTCAGCCCGGAGCGGGCCGGACCGCTGCCGTCGGGGCGGTAGCGGCCCGTACAGTCGTCGTCACCGCAGCCGGTGACGGTGAAGGAACCGCTCTCCCGGTCATCGGCGAACATCACGTGCTGGGCCGTCTCCCACGATGACCAGCCACCGGCCACCAGCAGGAACAGGGTGACCAGGCCCAGCAGGATCCGGCGGACGGGCGAGACGGGTTGGCTCATGGGCCTGGATCCTTCGGCAGGCGGCGGGCGGGGTCAACCTCGGGTGCGGACGGGGTGCGGACGGCCCCGGGAACATCAGGAGTCACGGTCCCGGGAACAGCACGCGTCACGGCCCCGGGAACATCAGGAGTTGTAGAAGCTCTGGGCCCGTTCCAGACCCTCGCTGACCAGCGACTCCACCGAGTCGGCCGCACGGTCCACGAAGTACGCCAGCTCCTTGCGCTCGGCCGTGGAGAAGTCCTTCAGTACGAAGTCGGCGACCTGCATCCGGCCCGGCGGGCGGCCGATCCCGAACCGCACCCGGTGGTAGTCGGGCCCCATCGCCTTCGTCATCGACTTCAGCCCGTTATGGCCGTTGTCGCCGCCGCCGAGCTTCAGCCGCAGCGTGCCGTAGTCGATGTCCAGCTCGTCATGGACGGCGATGATGTGAGCGGTCGGGACCTTGTAGAAGTCGCGCAGCGCCGTCACCGGACCGCCGGAGAGATTCATGTACGAGGCGGGCTTGGCCAGCACCACCCGGCGGCCGGCCGGACCGGGCGGGCCGATGCGCCCCTCCAGGACCTGTGCCTGGGCCTTCTGCGCCCGCTTGAAGGAGCCGCCGATCCGCTCGGCCAGCAGATCCACCACCATGAAGCCGACGTTGTGGCGGTTGGCCGCGTAGCCGGGGCCCGGGTTGCCGAGGCCCACGATGAGCCAGGGGGCGTTCGCTTCGGTCGTCATCGCCAGCTCTCCTCGTGGGCGGTCCGCGCGTTCACAGAGTGAGCCGCCGTCCGTGCCCAGGGCACGGA
>NZ_JBHVHF010000604.1:0-1405 GCF_042800315.1 Streptomyces sp. NPDC057638 | reverse complement strand
GACGAGGACAGGTGCCTCGTCCCGGAACCCCACCCGGTTCGCTGTGGGAGAGCCGTGCGCGCGGTGGGAGAGGGTTCAGACCGGGCGTCCGGCGTGCAGGGCGATGGCGCGCTGCATCGCCTTGCGGGCGCGGGGCGTGTCACGGGCGTCGTGATAGGCGACGGCCAGCCGGAACCAGCAGCGCCAGTCGTCGGGGGACGCCTCGGTCTCGGCCCGGCGGCGGGCGAAGGCCGCGTCCGCCGCGTCACGGTCGACCCGGCCGCTGGGGGTGCGGGCCAGATCGTCCACCGGGAGACCGCCCTCGGCCTCCAGCTCGGCGGCGAGGCGGTTGGCCCGCGTGACGAACTGCGTGTTCTTCCAGAGGAACCAGATGCCGATGACCGGCAGGATCAGCACGGCCAGGCCGAAGGTGACCGTGAGCGGGGTGCCCTGCTGGAGCAGGAGCACACCCCGGCTGCCGACCAGGACGAAGTAGACGACCAGGGCGGCGGCCGTGACCAGATAGGTGATTTTCGCGCGCATCGGGATCAGCTCAGCAGTCGGTTCGGGGCCTCGCGACGCTCGGCCCAGGGCGGATCAGCTCAGGTCGAGGAAGTTCTCCAGGCCCAGGGTGAGCCCCGGAGTGGTCACCACCCGGCGGGCGCCCAGCAGGATCCCCGGCATAAAGCTGCTGTGGTGCAGGGAGTCATGCCGGATGGTGAGCGTCTCACCCTCGCCGCCGAGGAGCACCTCCTGGTGGGCGAGGAGTCCCCGCAGCCGGATCGCGTGCACCGGCACCCCGTCCACGTCGGCGCCCCGGGCGCCCGGCAGGGCGGTGACGGTGGCGTCCGGCTGGGCGCCGAGCCCGGCCTCGGCACGGGCGGCGGCGATCAGCTGGGCGGTGCGGGTGGCGGTCCCGCTGGGCGCGTCGGCCTTGCGCGGGTGGTGCAGCTCGACCACCTCGGCGGACTCGAACCAGCGCGCCGCCTTCTGGGCGAAGACCATGGTCAGGACCGCGCCGATGGAGAAGTTGGGCGCGATGAGCACACCGGTGGACGGGGAGCGCTCCAGCCAGCCGCGCAGCGTCGCCAGCCGCTCCTCGGACCAGCCGGTGGTGCCGACGACGGCGTGGATTCCGTTCCGTACGCAGAAGTCCAGATTGTCCATGACCGAGTCGGGGGTGGTCAGCTCGACCGCGACCTGGGCGCCGCTCCCGGTGAGGGCGTCCAGGGAGTCGCCCCGGCCCAGGGCCGCGACCAGGTCCATGTCCTCGGCGGCCTCGATGGCGCGCACCGCCTCGGAGCCGATGCGGCCCTGGGCACCGAGGACCGCCACACGCAGCTTGCTCATCGCTCTTCCTTCAGACGCTTCGGGGACTTCAGGGGTACGGAGGGTCTGTGCCCGGTGCCGGACGGCGGGCGTCCGG
>NZ_JBHVHF010000603.1:0-1418 GCF_042800315.1 Streptomyces sp. NPDC057638 | reverse complement strand
GGGCCGCACGGCGGCGGCCCGGTGGGAGCCTGGTCAGTCGTTCCCGTTGAGGATCGACAGCAGACGCAGCATCTCCAGGTAGATCCAGACCAGGGTCATGGTCAGGCCGAAGGCGGCCAGCCAGGACTCCTCGCGCGGAGCACCGTAGGTGAGACCGTCCTCGACCTGCTTGAAGTCCAGGGCGAGGAAGCAGGCGCCGAGGATGACGCCGATCACACCGAAGAGGATGCCGAGGCCACCGCTGCGGAAGCCGAGGCCGTCACCGCCGCCGAAGACGGCGAAGAGCAGGTTGACGGCCATCAGCAGCACGAAGCCGAGCGCGGCGGCCATCACAAAGCCGTAGAAGCGGCGGTTGACCCGGATCCAGCGCATCTTGTACGCGACCAGGACACCGGCGAAGACGGCCATGGTGCCGAGGACGGCCTGCGGAACGACGCCGTCACCGACGTAGGTGCTCACCGCGCTGGAGATCACGCCGAGGAAGACACCCTCGAAGGCCGCGTAGGCCAGGATCAGCGCCGGGACCGGCTTGCTCTTGAAGGCCTGGACGAGCGCGAACACCATCGCGATGAGCGCGGCGCCGATCGCGATGCCATACGACTTGCCGATGCTGTCGGAGTCGACCGGCAGCAGGAACCACGACAGCATCGCCGTGAGCACGACGGTACCGAGCGTGAAGGCCGTGCGGGTGACGACATCGTCGATCGTCATGGCCCGGCCGCGCGCGGGGGCGGTGGTGGTGGGGTCTACGGGCGCGTAGGGGTTGGTCGCGTACGGGTTGGTGCCCTGGGCCGCGTCCGTGGCGCCCGTGGCGTACGGGTTGGTTCCGACGACGGGGCCCCCGGCCTGCGGCTGCGCGCTGAAGCCCGCATTGCCGGTGTCACGGCTGAACCCCCGACGCGAGAAGACCGGGTTACTGCTCCTCATCTCACTCCTCCATGGCCGCCGAGCGCGGCCTTGCGACAAGAGTAATCGGGGAGCAAAGGAAGCGTGCTCGTGCTCACGGAGGATCTTCCGGATCGTGACCTGCGCGAAGGAGGTACGTTCCGCACCCCCCGACCGCACCACAAGGCCCCCACGGGCCTCCCCCGTCACCGCCTTCCGGCGAATCGCCCCCCGGGGCACCCCGCGCGCGCCGCGGGCTCGGGACAGCCCTCAGGAGCGCGGCAGGAGGGCGGACACCCTCCGCGGGGCGGCCTCGTTCAGTGCGCGCACCGACTCCAGCACGCGCGCGTGCCGCCGGATCAGCCGCTTCTGGTGGGCGGCCTCGACCGCGTACCGGACCCCGACCGTGGTGGTGCGCTCCTTGCACCCGTAGAGCAAGCCGCGCCGTCCCCGGTTCCGGCAGAGACCGAACCCGGGTGGGACGGGGCCCGCCATCCGTTCGAACACCGACGGCCCCGGCCCCTTCCGGGGCC
>NZ_JBHVHF010000602.1:0-1421 GCF_042800315.1 Streptomyces sp. NPDC057638 | reverse complement strand
TGTTGTGTATAAGAGACAGCTGAAATCACACACGAGAGGGGCCGACGGTTGTGTTCCCGTCGGCCCGTCTCAGGATCGTCCTGCCGTCGCGGCGCGCCTCACGCGCCGTCACGGCCTGCCGCTCGCACGGCTCAGGCGCCTCAGGCGTCTACCTTCTCCATGATCTCGTCGGAGACGTCGAAGTTGGCGAAGACGTTCTGCACGTCGTCGCTGTCCTCCAGCGCGTCGATCAGCTTGAAGATCTTACGCGCGCCGTCCTCGTCCAGCTGGACCTGCATGGTCGGGACGAAGTTGGCCTCGGCGGAGTCGTAGTCGATGCCCTCGGCCTGGAGCGCGCTGCGGACGGCGACCAGGTCGGTGGCCTCGCTCAGCACCTCGAACGACTCACCGAGGTCGTTGACCTCCTCCGCGCCCGCGTCCAGGACGGCGCCCAGGACGTCGTCCTCGGTCAGCTCGCCCTTGGGGACGATCACGACGCCCTTGCGGTTGAAGAGGTACGAGACCGAACCAGGGTCGGCCATGGAGCCGCCGTTGCGGGTCATGGCGACGCGCACGTCGGAGGCGGCGCGGTTGCGGTTGTCGGTGAGGCACTCGATGAGCACGGCGACGCCGTTCGGCCCGTAGCCCTCGTACATGATCGTCTCGTAGTCGGCGCCACCGGCCTCAAGGCCCGCGCCGCGCTTGAGCGCGGAATCGATGTTCTTGTTGGGAACGGACTGCTTCTTCGCCTTCTGGATGGCGTCGTACAGCGTCGGGTTGCCCTCGATGTCAGCGCCGCCCATGCGCGCCGCGACCTCGATGTTCTTGATCAGCTTCGCGAAGAGCTTGCCGCGCTTGGCGTCGATCACGGCCTTCTTGTGCTTCGTCGTAGCCCATTTAGAGTGGCCGGACATCTGCCTGTCTCCTTCGCGTTACCCATTGCTGCTGCGTTCGGCAGCGATCCTACCGGGAGCCGGTCACCGGGAGGCGCGCGCCATCTCCACGAAGAGCCGGTGCACCCGATGGTCCCCCGTCAGCTCCGGGTGGAACGACGTGGCGAGCAGACCGCCCTGCCGTACGGCGACGACATGGCCCTCATGACGGGCGAGCACCTGGACCTCGGCGCCCACCGACTCCACCCAGGGAGCGCGGATGAAGACGCCCTCGACCGGACCCCCGGCCACACCCGCCATCTCGACGGCCGCCTCGAAGGACTCGTTCTGCCGCCCGAACGCGTTCCGGCGGACGATCATGTCGATGCCGCCGATGGTCTCCTGGTCCGAGCGCGGGTCCAGGATCTTGTCGGCGAGCATGATCAGCCCGGCGCAGGTGCCGTAGACCGGCATCCCGCCGCGGACGCGCTCGCGCAGCGGCTCCAGCATCCCGAAGAGCCGGGCCAGTTTGGACATGGTGGTGGACTCGCCGCCGGGGATGACCAGGGC
>NZ_JBHVHF010000601.1:0-1436 GCF_042800315.1 Streptomyces sp. NPDC057638 | reverse complement strand
CCCGCCTCACCCAGGCGGGGGAACCGGGCTCCGCCCGTTTGCAGGCGCTCAGCGCGCTCCCGGTGGCGGATCTTCTTAGCGTGGGCTTATGAACCAGACGCCGCGCTTGAGCACCGTCCTCCGCTGCACCTTGCTGGCACTGACCCTGGGGGCGGTCGTGACCGCGTGCGGCGACTCGGCTCCCGCCCCGCTCACCAGCAAGCCCTTCGACGCCGCCGGACAGGTCTCCTTCAACACTCCCCGGGGGGCCGTGAAGGTCAACCCGGACAAGCCCCTGGAGGTCACCGTCAAGGAGGGCGAGGGCCGCATCACCGACGTGGCGGTCATCGACGAGCAGGGCCACCACCTCGGCGGGGAACTCAACGCCGACGGAAGCCTCTGGCGCTCCGGCGGCTCCCTGTCGGCCGGTGCCCGCTACCGGGCCCGGGTCGCCACCGAGAACAAGGACGGCGCCCCCGGCCTGCGCACCCTCACCTTCGAGACCTCCCCGGCCAAACGCCTGCTGACGGTCGAGTTCGCCCCCGCCAACGGGGAGACCTACGGAGTGGGCCAGCCCATCATCGCCGAGCTGAGCCGTCCGGTCCCGGACAAGGCGGGCCGGGCGGCGGTGGAGCGCGGCCTCAAGGTCGACGTCAAACCGGGCGCCGAGGGCGCCTGGCACTGGCTCAACGACGATGTGCTGCACTACCGGCCCAAGGAGTACTGGCCCGTCCAGTCCAAGATCTCCGTCACCAGCAACCTCCAGGGCGTGAAGATCTCCAACCAGCTCTACGGCGGCCCGTCCGAGCCGCTCACCTTCAACGTCGGCGACCGGATGGAGGCCGTCACCGACGCCTCCTCGCACATCATGACGGTCTTCCGCAACGGCGAGGAGATCAACAACATCCCCATCACCACCGGCAAGCCCGGCTTCGCCACCCGCAACGGCATCAAGGTCGTCCTGGGCAAGGAGTACTTCGTCCGGATGCGCGGCTCCAGCGTCGGCATCGGCGGTTCCGAGGCGTACGACCTGCCGGTGTACTACGCCACCCGGGTCACCTGGAGCGGGGAGTACGTCCACGCCGCGCCCTGGTCGATCGGCTCGCACGGGTACGCCAACGTCAGTCATGGCTGCACCGGGATGTCGACCGGGAACGCGGCCTGGTTCTACGAGACCTTCCGCCAGGGCGACCTGGTCCACGTCGTCAACAGCATCGGGGACGAGATGGACCCGTTCGGCAACGGCTACGGCGACTGGAACCTCTCCTGGGAGGAGTGGCGCGAGGGCAGCGCCCTCACCCAGGGCGTCCGCGACGGCAGCCACATCACCGACTCCGCCCGGCTGCGGCCCCAGATCTAGGCCCTGTCCGGGCGATCTTGTCGGGCCCGCGACGACAGCTACGGCACCTCTCCCCCTGGGCCTTCGGCCCGGGGGGACCCCCAGCGTTGTCGGAATC
>NZ_JBHVHF010000600.1:0-1467 GCF_042800315.1 Streptomyces sp. NPDC057638 | reverse complement strand
GGGCCGGGCCTCCCGGCGGTGCCCGTCCGGTCAGCGGCGGCGGACCGCCGCTGACGGGACGACCGCTCCGGATGGCTCCAGGGAACTCCCGGCTCCCGGCTCCCGGCTCCTAGAGATAGGGCGCGAGGTCGGGCACCGCCGAGAAGCCCAGCCCGTACGCGCTCATCCCGCGCCCGTACGCACCGACATAGACGCCCGCCGCCGTGGTGCCCGCCAGCACCCAGCCGAACTCCGACTCGCGGTAGTGGAACGGCGTCGGTTCCCCGTCCACCGGCAGCGTCAGCGTCGACCACTCCACGCCGCTCATATCGTCCGCGAGGTCGAAGGCGGCCTCGGTCTGCTGCGCCAGCCAGTCGTCCCGCAGCCCATGGTCCAGATGGGGCGGCCAGGTGTGGGCCAGCAGCCCGGAGCTGGCCAGCCAGGCGGCGGAGGAGACCGTGGTGGCCTCCAGCACCCCCGTACCGTCGGCGCTGCGCCGCACCGGGCTGGCGGCGACAGTGATCACCACGGCGAACCGTTCCCTCGGGCTCTCGGCGTCCGACCGTATCGACGGCACATCACCGTGGCCCATCGAACCGTGGTGGACGACCCCGTCCGACCCGGAGGCGACCTGCATCAGCCAGCGACGGCCGGTGAACGCCTCGTCCAGGCCGTACCACGGGAACGCGGCACGGGCGTAGGCGTCGACGGCGATCCGTCCCGGAACGCCCACCCGGCGCGGTTCGCGTCCTCCGGGAACGGGGGGTTCACCGACCGTGTCCTGTGCCTCTGTCGGGCTGGTCGTCTCCATCTACCCGGCCGCCTCCTCTGTGTCCGAGGTCTGGAGCGGACCCGCCCCCCTCGGGCGTCCTCGCGTCCTGACAGAGGGAGAGAATAGCCACACCACCCCCGCTCCCCGGGATTGACCGTCGTCAGCGCGCGTGTGCGCCCCGGCCGGAGGCGCCCTGTTCACGACCGTACGGAGACGGTGGGACGGATGGGGCGGAGCGCCGGGAGGCGAGGAGGGAGAAGGGCCGACGGCCCGAATGCGCCCGGGGCACCCGCCGCGCGCCGGACGCGTCGAGCCGATCAGCGGCCGCTACGCCGTGCGGGTGGCGGCGCGCCGCCCGCGGCGGCCGGACCGGTCCCGCCGCCGGGTTCCCGCCCGCCCGTCGCGACAGCGGACCGCCCGGCTCCGGCGAGCGGCTTCCGGCGGACCCGGCTCTCGGTCCCGGTCCTCGGTCCCAGCTCCTCGGCTCTCGGCTCCTCGGCTCTCGGCTCCCAGCTCCTCGGCTCTCGGCTCTCGGCTCTCGGGCCGAGGATGACCGGCGCGGCTGCGGCGGGCGCCCGGACGGCATCCGGTGGTGCTGGCCCGGCGGCCGGGCCGCCCGGGCGGCGTCACGCCCCCAAGAACGGCCCCGGGTCCCCGTACGCCCTCGCGACCGGCCCCGGGCCCGTACGCGCGCGAAACAACCCTGGTCCGTACGC
>NZ_JBHVHF010000599.1:0-1475 GCF_042800315.1 Streptomyces sp. NPDC057638 | reverse complement strand
CAGCCGGGGCCCGGGCCGCGGCTGTGCGCGGGGCCGGAGGGGATTCAGGCGGTGGCGGGCACGGGTTTCAGGGAGCGGGCGAAGGTGCGGATGTCGGCGGTCAGGCGGGCGGGCTGTTCCAGGGCGGCGAAGTGGCCGCCGGTCTCGAACTCGCTCCAGTGGGTGATCGTGGGCAGGTCCCGGTCGGCGAGGGAGCGGAGGGGGACGAAGATGTCGTCGGGGAAGACGGCGACGCCCACCGGCACGGTCAGCGGCGGCGGGAGGGCCCCGGCGGCGGCCGCGCGGACGGCGGCGGCGCCCTCGTAGTAGAACTGGGCGGAGGATCCGGCGGTGCCGGTGAACCAGTACAGGCTGACGTTGGTCAGCAGCCGGTCGCGGTCCACGGCCTCCTCGGGCCGGGTGCGGGCGCTGGTCCAGTCCAGGAACCGTTCGGTGATCCAGGCCAGCTGTCCGGCCGGGGAGTCGGTGAGCGCGTAGGCCAGGGTCTGCGGGCGGGTCTGCTGGAGCTTCATATAGCCGCAGAGTTCGGCGTCGAAGCGGGCGAGCTTGGCCAGGCGCTGCTGGTCGCGTGCGCTGAGGCCGGCGAGCTCGGCCGGGTCCCCGGAGGGGAACGTCATCAGCATGTTCACATGCACCCCGAGCACGTGCCCGGGGTCGGTGCGGCCCAGCTCCAGGGAGATCGGGGATCCGGCGTCGCCGCCCTGGGCGATATAGCGGCCATAGCCGAGGCGGTCCATCAGGGTGGCCCAGGCGCGGGCGATACGGGCGGTGTCCCAGCCGGGTTCGGTCAGGGTGGAGAAGCCGTAGCCGGGGAGGGAGGGGATGACCAGGTGGAAGGCGTCCGCGGGGTCAGCGCCGTGGGCACGCGGATCGGTCAGCGGGCCGATCACGTCGAGGAACTCGGCGACCGAGCCGGGCCAGCCATGGGTCAGCAGCAGCGCGGTGGCGTCCGGTTCGGGCGAGGTGATGTGCAGGAAGTGGATCCGGGCCCCGTCGATGGTCTCGGTGAACTGCGGATGGGCGTTCAGCTCGGCCTCGGCCGCCCGCCAGTCGAACCCGGTGCGCCAGTAGGCGGCCAGCTCCTTGAGGTAGTCCTGCGGCACACCCCGCTCCCAGCCGGTACCGGGCAGCTCGCCGGGCCAGCGGGTCGCCTCCAGGCGGCGGTGCAGGTCATCGAGGTGGGCCTGGGGAATGTCGATGCGGAAGGGCTGCATAGGTGCTCCGGGATCGCTCTGGCCCGGCCGCCGCACCGGCGCCGGGGAACGGGGCGGACGCGCCGCCGGGGCCGGGAGCGGCGAGCGCCGCCCGGGGCCCGGGGACGCCCGCCCGTATCGTCCGCCGCCCCCGTGGCGGGCCGCATCTCGCGGATTGCTCAACCGCACCGCACCAGAGCACGCCAGAGCGGGCCGGGGCGCGGGGCGGGGCGGCGGGCCTTGCCGGTTCGCCCGGCGCGCAGAAGGGCCGTGCGGGCCCTG
>NZ_JBHVHF010000598.1:0-1478 GCF_042800315.1 Streptomyces sp. NPDC057638 | reverse complement strand
TTCCCGGCGGAGATCCGTGCTCCTGCCGGGACGCTGCCGGGGGTGTCGTCGTTCCAGCTGCATTTCGCGGATCATGACATCCTCACCCCGGGTGACGCGCCGGATGTGCTGGTCGCGATGAACCCGGCCGCGTTGAAGGCGAACCTCGCCGATGTGGTCCGCGGCGGGGAGATCATCGTGAACACCGACGAGTTCGCGAAGCGGGCGATGGCGAAGGTCGGCTATACGGCCTCCCCGCTGGAGGACGGGTCGCTGGACGCCTACCGGGTGCATCCGGTCCCGCTGACGACGCTGACGATCGAGGCGCTGAAGGAGTTCGATCTGTCGCGGAAGGAGGCGGAGCGGTCGAAGAACATGTTCGCGCTCGGTCTTCTGTCCTGGATGTATCACCGTCCCACGGAGGGGACGGAAGCGTTCTTGCGGAAGAAGTTCGGACGGAAGCCGCAGATCGCGGAGGCGAATATCGCGGCGTTCCGCGCGGGCTGGAATTTCGGGGAGACGACGGAGGATTTCGCGGTCTCCTATGAGGTGGCGCCGGCGTCGTCCGCGTTCGCTCCGGGGGTGTACCGGAACATGTCGGGGAACCTGGCCCTGTCGTACGGGCTGGTCGCCGCGGGGCAGCGGGCGGAGCTGCCGCTGTATCTGGGGTCGTACCCGATCACCCCGGCCTCCGACATCCTGCATGAGCTGTCCCGGCACAAGAACTTCGGGGTGCGCACGTTCCAGGCGGAGGATGAGATCGCCGGGATCGGGGCGGCGCTGGGCGCGGCGTTCGGCGGCGCTTTGGCGGTGACGACCACCTCGGGTCCGGGTGTCGCGCTGAAGTCGGAGACGATCGGGCTGGCGGTGTCGCTGGAGCTGCCGCTGCTGGTCGTGGACATCCAGCGCGGCGGGCCGTCCACGGGGCTGCCGACCAAGACCGAGCAGGCCGATCTGCTGCAGGCGATGTACGGGCGCAACGGGGAGGCACCCGTCCCCATCGTGGCCCCGGCCACCCCCGGGGAATGCTTCGACATGGCCCTGGAAGCGGCCCGGATCGCACTGGTCTACCGCACCCCGGTGTTCCTGCTCTCCGACGGCTACCTCGCCAACGGCTCCGAGCCCTGGCGGATCCCCGACGTCGAGGACCTCCCCGACCTGCGGACCCAGTTCGCGACCGGCCCCAACCACACCCTGCCCGACGGCAGCGAGGTGTTCTGGCCCTACAAACGCGACCCCCGCACCCTGGCCCGCCCCTGGGCCGTGCCCGGCACCCCCGGACTGGAACACCGCATCGGCGGGATCGAGAAACAGGACGGCTCCGGGAACATCTCCTACGACCCGGCCAACCACGACCACATGGTCCGCACCCGCCAGGCCAAAACCGACGGCATCACCGTCCCCGACCTGCAGGTCGACGACCCCGACGGACAGGCGAACGTCCTCGTCCTGGGCTGGGGCTCCACCTACGGCCCCATCACCGCCGCCGTCCGCCGCCT
>NZ_JBHVHF010000597.1:0-1495 GCF_042800315.1 Streptomyces sp. NPDC057638 | reverse complement strand
GCTACAGAACCAGCCGGAGGGTCTTGTCCGCGTTGCCGTTGACGTCCAGTTCACGCATCCCGATATTCATGGAGGGGTCGCTCGCCACGTCGGGACACCAGTCGAAGACCGAGTACGGCACGTTCTCCGGGAACGGACCGCTCCACTGTCTCCCGTCGACCGCGAAGGCGTACCAGTACCAGTAGCGGTTCACATCGTCGAGATCCCCGCCGTATGTGACGGCGGAGCCACCTGGCTGGATGACCCACCAGCCTTTTCTGCGCCAGGGTTCTGGTCGGCAGTTGTTGTCGAGCCGCTCGATCATCACATTGACCGTGGCGGAATATCCGTTGATGAAACGCAGCATGTCGTCAGCCCCCTCAGTTCCCGGTGGTCTTCGGCTGTCGGCGTACCGCGGGTTTTCCGGACGCGCTCCCCTTCGCCGGACCGCCGGGTGCGGCGGCGTGACCGGAGCTGACCTCCTCGGTCCCGTCCGCGGCCGTGGTGGTCGTCCCTCGGGGTCCCGCTGCCCCGCCCTCCGCCGCGCGAGCCAGCGCCGCGGCGGACTGTTCCGGGTCCACACCCGAGGTGGGGTCTTCCTGATTGCCTGCCGGGGATGTGTCAGTCATGAATGCTGCACCCCTTCCAGAGCGACATGTCAGCCGCGTGATGTCAGCGGCTCTCCGGCTGAGGCTAGGGGAACGGAAAGGAATCGCGCCAGGGGGGCCGGTGACTATCCCGGAAATTCACTTCGTATGATATCCGTGCCGTCCTTTCTCATAAAGACTTATAAGACGGCGGGTATTCATTCCCTTCCCTGCCCTTCGGGGATGCGTGGCAGGGAGGGAACGGGCGGGACGGTGGTGCGCGGTCACCACTCCCGGGCGGCGATCAGCTCCTCCACATCCGCGTCGGCGAATCCGTAGGCCCCCGCGATGAACCAGAAACCCTCGCCTATCTCCTCCCGCGCGACGGTCTCGATCTCGCTCCCCGCCGCTTCGAACTCCGCCTCCAGCAGATTGAACTCCTCCGTCGCCACCCGGGTCAGCGCGTACAGGGCGGTCAGGTCCGACGGCCGCTCGGCCTCGATCCGCTCGCACAGCCGCAGCAGGATCGCCCTGCCCTTGTCGACGATGTGGCCGGGGAAGTACGCGTCCTCGTAGAGCTGTCCGAGAAACCCGTACTCCGCCACCCGCCGGTTGGTGATCGCCATGGCGCCGCTCCGTTCGTCCATCCCGTCGAAAGCCGATACACCGATCATGCACGCCGCCACTGACAACGGGCGTGCGCCGCCGTCCCCGGGGCGGCCGCGGGGCACCGGCCGCAGGTCCGGACGGCATGTGGCCTCGGGCGGTTGACGCGCCGTGGTGTGGCCTGACCCGTCGGGCAGACCCCAGGGTGCCCGCGGAGGAACCGTGATGTCGTCATAGGGTTCGGGCCCCCCGTTCCGCCCCGGGCCCGCCCCCGGGCGCACCCGGGGACGGCCGGGCGCCCCCACGTCAAGAAAAAACAACTG
>NZ_JBHVHF010000596.1:0-1502 GCF_042800315.1 Streptomyces sp. NPDC057638 | reverse complement strand
CGCGGGAAGCGGTGGGGCGTGGGTCCTGGCCGTCCAGCTCCGGGGGACGAGGCCCCCAGGGGAGAAGCGATCCCGGGGCCTGAGTGGAGCGCTCCGGCGCGTGCGGACGACGCGGTGAGCGGCCCCCGGGCCCCGAGCGGGTCCAGGCGGCCGACCAGGGAACGTGCCTCCAGGGTGGCCGGGGGATTCCGCCGCGCGGAGCGAGGAGACGGGTGGCCCTGGCTCGGGCGGCGCGGAGACGGGTGGCCCGGCCACGGAGGGCGCGGAGACGGGTGGCCCGGCCACCGAGGGCGCGGAGATGTTCGTGCGGATCCAAGGAGACTGTTCCTGTTCCTGCTGTGCGGGCCGTTCCCGCCGGATGAGCCGTGCTCATGGCCGTGCGGTCATGGCTCCGTGGGCGCGGTGTCGCGGTAGGGCCGTGCGGTCATGGCTGCGCGGACGCGGTATCGGCGCGGGGCCGTGGAGCGTGCCGGTGCCGTGCGTGGTGTCGCCGGGTGAGCCCTGCTGACGCCGTGCGGTGTGCCCGCCGTGCGGCTGATCCCCTGGCGCGGGCCGAGATCGCGCGGTGAGGGCACTGGTCGCGCGAGAGGGGCCGCCGCGCCGTGTGTGCCGGCTCAGCCACCGTGCCGTGAGCGCCGCAGCAGTACACCGGCGCCACCCACCGCGCCCGCGACCAGCGCCAGGCCGACTCCGGTCTGTGCCGCGCTCGGGCCGGAGAGCCCGCCGCCGCCCGCGCGTACCCCGCCGTCGGGCTTGACGGGAGCGCTGGGGAACCGTTCGTCGGACCGGGCGTACTGCTCCCCGCCGCCGTCCGGATAGCCACCGGGGTCCGCCGCCTCCGGGTCCGGCCCCGGCTCGGTCGGCAGTTCCGGAAGGACGGAGCCGTCAGGGCCGGGTGGCAGCGCCGGGGCCTCCGGCAGCTCCGGTACGACCGGGACGTCGGAGACACGGGACACGCCCGTGGCGTGGGGCATCCCGGGCACGCCGGGCACCCCGGGAATGCCAGGGTCCGCCTGGCCGCCGCCGCCCGCCCGCCGGGGTGTGGTGCTGTCGACGCGTCGCTGTAGTGCCGTGTCCGCCGGTGCGACCATGAGCCGCGCGAGACCGTGTTCGCCCTGGCAGTCGAAGATGACGCCGTACGTCGTCCCCGGTCGCGCGGTCAGGGGGATCCGTACCGTCGCGGGAGTTCCCGCGCCGAGCGTGACCGTCTCGAACGCGGGCGAGGACGCCGTCACGGCCGGAGCCAGGCACTCGGTGGCGCTCAACGTCACCGTGCCACCGGGGGCGACCCGCTCCGGGACGACAGTGAAGCGGAAGGACGTGAGGTCGGCACCGAGCCCGCCGCCGCCCCCGTTCTCATCCGCCAGCGCTCCCGGAGCGCCGACCGCGAACACGGCGGTGCCCAGGAGGGCGAGGGACGTGACACGTATGGCACGCATGGTCAGATCTCCGATGGTCGGGAAGGCACCACAGTGAGTCCGACGCTAGGCAGCGGGCGCGCC
>NZ_JBHVHF010000595.1:0-1522 GCF_042800315.1 Streptomyces sp. NPDC057638 | reverse complement strand
GACCTCGTGTCCGCACGGCGGCGCCGTCGTCTTTCCGCTGGGATCCCGTACCGGCCGTCCACCCGGGACGGCCCGTACCGGATCCCGGCACCGGCCCGCCCGAGGGGGTGCGAGAGCCGGGGAGCACAGGTCCGGCATACCCGTGGTCGGCACCCCACGCCCTGAGCCCGTGACCGAAACCGCCGACGGCGAGCGGCGCGAGTGCCACCCGAGTGCCACGGGCCGTGCGCACCATGGCGGTTGACCGACGCGGCCGGGCCGCCGCCGCGCCGAGACGTCCCCCGACCGTCCCGAGGGAATCGCATCGGCACCGCGCACCCGGTGTAACCCGGGGCTCTCGGGGCTCTCGGGGCTCTCGGCGAGGAGCACCACCGCACGTACTCCGGACCGACCCCCCGGGGCCGGTCCCCCCACGACCGGTGCCACGGCAGCGGCACCGCCGCGTACCCGACGGCCGCCCGGTACCGCCGCCCACACGTCATGCACCGTGATCGCCAAGGGGGACCCATGGACGCCGCACAGCGGATCGAACGAGGACGAAGGCACGTACTGATCGGAGGGCTCGGCCTCGCCGGAGCCATGGCGCTGCCGCTCTCCCCCCTGACGGGAGTGGCACACGCCTCGACCCGGTCCCGGCACCACCCACCGTTGCCCGACGTCCCCGGTATGCACGGGGACCGTCTGGCCAACGAGTTCTGGTACCAGCTGGACGAGGCGACCTACTACCACCCGTCTCAGGAACTCAAGGACGCCTACGGGCAGGTGGGCCGGCTCTTCGGTCTGCCCTCCTTCGAGGCGGGCATGTTCTTCCACTGGTTGGAGACGAGTGCGGCGCCGGGCTATCCGGAGACGTTCATCGCGCCGTTACGGAGCATCCGCGACGCGATGGAGTTCATCTCCCGGCTCCAGATCGACCTCTTCGACACCTACTACGGCCGCGACCGGGGCGGGATCTTCACCTCCATGTCCACCCTCGCCCAAGGGGTGCTGTTCGACCCGCGCCGGGCCGCCTCGGAGTCGGAGGTCCACACCATGAACGGGCATCCCCCCCTCGCGTACCACGTCTGGCACGCGTTCCAGTACGCCAACGTGCTCATGGACATCGACCCCCGGTTCTGGCGGTCCATGATCCCCCTCAACGGCTTCGCCTGGGGGTTGCAGCTCATCGCCAAGCCCAAGCCCCGCATGGTCAATCCACCGGTTCCCGCACGGACGGTGGCCCGGGTCGCGGCCACCTGGCTGCCACGGGGCATCCGCGAGGTCGACGCCGAACTCCTCGCGTACAACCGTGAGCACCCGCCGCGCGCGGCCGCGTCCACGCCGGCCTCCCGGCCGGGGCCCGGCACCACGAACCCCGCGGCGTGACCGGCCCGCGCCACAGGGGCGGTGCCGCGGAGCGGACGTGACGGCGGAGCGAGCGGACGGGACGGCCCGGTTCCGGCGGGCCGACCGACGGCAGAGGGCCGACGCTCAGAGAAGCGTCGGCGGGCGGTCTGCGGGGAGACAGCCAGCGGTACGGAGA
>NZ_JBHVHF010000594.1:0-1561 GCF_042800315.1 Streptomyces sp. NPDC057638 | reverse complement strand
CCGAGCAGAAGGTCACCGTCCTCAACCAGACACCCTCGGCGTTCTACCAGCTCATCGACGCCAGCCACACCAACCCCGCCCTCAGCGACCAGCTCACCCTGCGAACGGTCATCCTCGCCGGAGAAGCCCTCGACCCCACCCGCCTCTCCTCCTGGTACGACCTCCACCCCCACACCCACCCCGTGATCGTGGACATGTACGGCCCCACCGAAGCCACCGTCTACGCCACCCACCACCAGCACACCACCGACACCCTCACCACCCCCACCATCGGACGCCCCATCCCCGGCACCCACCTCTACGTCCTCGACGCCACCCTCCGACCCACACCACCCGGAGTCACAGGCGAGCTGTACATCTCCGGACAAGGACTCGCCCGGGGCTACCTCCACCGGCCCGCACTCACCGCCGAACGGTTCACCGCCAACCCCTACGGACCCCCCGGCAGCCGCATGTACCGCACCGGAGACCTCGCCCGCTGGAACCACGACCACACCCTCACCTACCTCGGCCGCACCGACCACCAAGTCAAAATCCGAGGCTTCCGCATCGAACTCGGCGAAATCGAGAACGCCCTGGTTCGGCTGCCCGAGGTGGCTCGCGCGGCGGCCCACGCCCATACCGACCCCGCTACCGGCACCACTCATCTCACCGGCTATGTCGTCCCCGTGGGCACGGTCCCGGTCAGTACCGCCGCCCTCCGGCACGCGCTCGCCCGGCGGCTCCCCGCCCCTATGGTTCCGGCGGCGTTCGTCATCCTGGCCGAGCTGCCCCTCACCACCAGCGGAAAACTCGACCGCCAGGCCCTGCCCGCGCCCGACTTCGCCGCCCAGACCACCAACCGCCCTCCCCGCACACCCCACGAGAAGATCCTCGCCACCCTCTTCGCCGAAACCCTCAACCTCCCCACCGTCGGCATCGACGACAACTTCTTCGAACTCGGCGGACACTCCCTCCTCGCCACCCAACTCACCAGCCGCATCCGCACCACCCTCAACACCGAAATCCCCGTCCGCACCCTCTTCGACGCACCCACCATCACCCAACTCGCCCCCCACCTCGACCACCACACACCACTCCGCCCCACCCTCACCCCACAACCCCGCCCCCACCACATCCCCCTCTCCCACGCCCAACAACGCCTCTGGTTCCTCCACCAACTCGAAGGCCCCACCCCCACCTACAACCTCCCCTTCATCATCGAACTAACGGGAAAGCTCGACCACACAGCACTCCAGCACGCCCTCAACGACCTCATCGAACGCCACGAAACCCTCCGCACCACCTATCCCGATAACGCGGGAACGCCCTACCAGAAGATTCTCCCGGTGGTGGAAGGGGCGCTTTCTCTGACGGTCGAACGCATCGCGTGGGAGGACATTCCCCGGCGGCTCGATGATGTCGTTGGCCAAGGGTTCGATATCGCGTCCGAGCCGCCGTTGCGTGCCTATCTCTTCGCCACCGCACCACAACGCCACACCCTCGCCCTCGTCATCCACCACATCGCCGCCGACGGCGAATCCCTCCAACCCCTCCTCAACGACCTCTTCCACGCCTACCA
>NZ_JBHVHF010000593.1:0-1594 GCF_042800315.1 Streptomyces sp. NPDC057638 | reverse complement strand
TCCACCGCCTCCGCCAACCGCAACCCCTGCTCCACCGCATACTCATCCAACTCCGACAACAACCCATCCACCCCCTCACGATCCACCGTCCACCCCTCCGTAAACCCCCGCTCCCCCGCCGCGTCCGGCACATACTTCACACACACAACAATCCTCAAGCTCATAACAGCTCTCCTCTCGCGGTGGCCACATCACGGGCGGTCGACACCCGGCACCAGCGGCCGGGGGCCTGTCTCGCCAGGCAGCATAGGCGCCGCACGGCGGGGGATCCGGTGACTCCGACCGATGATCCTCAGGAAAATATTACTCACCAGTACGATCTCACCGTACCCCCTGAGCAAGCGCTTGGACGTGTGACCTTGCCGACGCCGTGGAGCGAGGGTGAGGAGACCCCGGCAACGGCCTGAGACCCCGGGCGGCCCCCGAGTTGACACCCCGCGCCGACGACGGGAGAACGACCGGCGCGGACACCCCCGGCGGACCCGTCACACGGGAGGCGGCGCACGCGCGGGGCGGGGGGATGAAAGGCTCCACTCGACGACAATCAAGCGGACAAGCGAACAAGCGGACAGAAGGAGAATGAGAAGAGAAAAGGGGAATGGGAACGGAGACGAACAGCGGAGCCGGCCCGGCGAGAGAGTGGAGCCCCGTGTTCGACTCCTCATGAATGGCACATACAGTCACGTATGAAGAGGCAGTGTTCTGCACCGGAAAAGTATGACGTGACGAGAATCTCCCCCACCGGGGCCAGCAGGACTGGTCAGCGCGCCGCGCATGGGGCACGATCTGCGCAGTGCCGAAAACCTACGGCTGCGTAACTTAAACCGGGCGAACCCTCCCCGGGCACAACAGAAGGGTCCTCCCCAGATGGCAGAGCTCGTCTACCGGCCGGTCGTCGGCGCCGCGCGCACCCTTTTCAAGGCGCTGGATCTGAAGATCGACATCCAGGGGTCGGAGAACATCCCGCGCTCCGGGGGTGCCGTGCTGGTGAGCAACCACATCGGTTATCTGGACTTTATCTTCACCGGTCTCGCCGCACTGCCGCAGAAGCGTCTGGTGCGCTTCATGGCGAAGGAGTCCGTCTTCCGGCACCGGGTCTCCGGGCCGCTGATGCGCGGAATGAAGCACATCCCGGTGGACCGCAAGCAGGGTGAGGCCGCCTACCGGCACGCGCTGGAGGCGCTGCGCGCCGGTGAGATCGTCGGCGTCTTCCCGGAGGCCACGATCTCGGAGTCGTTCACGCTCAAGTCGTTCAAGTCGGGTGCCGCGCGGCTGGCGCAGGAGGCGGGGGTACCGCTGATCCCGGTGGCGCTCTGGGGCACCCAGCGGCTGTGGACCAAGGGGCGGCCGCGGAATCTGAGACGCAGCCATATCCCGGTCACCATCCGGGTGGGCGAGCCGGTCCCGGCGCCCACGGACCAGTACGCGGGCGCGATCACCCGCAGGCTGCGCGAGCGGGTGCAGGAGCTGCTGGAGTCGGCGCAGCGGGCCTACCCCGTGCGCCCCTTGGACGCCTCGGACACCTGGTGGGTGCCCGCGCATCTGGGGGGCACGGCCCCGGCGCCGGCCACGGCCCGCGAGTCCCGCCCGTAGG
>NZ_JBHVHF010000592.1:0-1599 GCF_042800315.1 Streptomyces sp. NPDC057638 | reverse complement strand
GGGTTCGGGGGAAGATCCCCCGGGCCCCGTCGGCCGTTCTCGGGCGGTCCGTCAGAGGGCGGGCAGCGGCGGCCGGGTGCCGGTGGCGCGCGGCTTCGCCGGTGCCGGGCGTTCCGGCGTGGGGGCGCGGGCAGAGCGGGCCGTGGCCGCCCGGCCGCCAGGCCCGGCGGACCGTGGGCGGGCCGGGCTCACCACATGGGCCCGGCCATCGGGTGGCCCCGGGCGCGGACTCAGTGGCCGACCACGGTCAGGGCCTGGTCGAGGGCCTGGAGGAACCGGTTGGTGGTCACCCGGTCCCGTACCGCGATGCGCACCCACTCCGGCCCCAGGCCCGGGAACGTGTCGCCGCGCCGCACCGCGAATCCCAGGTTCCGCAGCCGCTCCCGTACCAGCGCGCCCCGGCGCACATGGACGAGGACGAAGGGCGCCTCGGCGGTGTCCACCACCCGGACCTCCTCGAACTCGGCGAGGCCCGCGAGCAGATGCTCCCGGTCGCGTACCGCGCGCTGCGCCGCCTGCGCGGCCTCTTTGAGGGCCATCGGCGTCATACACGCCTCCGCCGCCGCCAGCGCGGGCGTGGAGACGGGCCAGAGCGGCTGCGCCCGTTCCAGCGCGGCGATGGTCTCCGGTCCGGCGAGGACATAGCCCACCCGCAGCCCGGCCAGGCCCCAGGTCTTGGTGAGGCTGCGCAGGACGACCAGGCCCGGCACGTCGGTGCGGTCGGCGAGGCTCTCCGGTTCGTCGGGCACGGCGTCCATGAACGCCTCGTCGACCACCAGGAACCGTCCCGGCCGGGCCAGCGCGGCGATGGCCCCGGCCCGGTGGAGGACGGAGGTGGGGTTGGTGGGATTGCCGATCATCACCAGATCCGCCGACTCCGGTACGGCGGCGGGGTCCAGCCGGAATCCGTCCTCCTCGCGCAGCAGGACCCGCGCCACCTGGTGCCCCGCCGCCCGCAGCGCCGCCTCCGGTTCGGTGAACTGGGGGTGGACCACCAGCGGGCGCCGTACCGGGAGCGCGCGGGCGATCAGCACGAACGCCTCCGCCGCCCCCGATGTCAGCAGCACCCGTTCCACGGGCACTCCGTGGCGCCCGGCGACGGCGGCGCGCGCCGTCCGCCCGTCCGGGTAGGCCGCCAGTGAGCCGACCGATCCGGCGATCCGTTCCCGCAGCCACGCGGGCGGTGTGCCCGTGCGCACATTGACGGCGAGGTCCGTCAACGGCCCGGCGGTGTCGCGTAGCTCGGCGTCCCCGTGGTGGCCCAGATCGTGTCCGTCATCCGGTCCGGCCGGGGTGGGGATGCCGGCGCTGGGGTGGCGCGGCTGCCCGCGCCCGTCGTCACCTGCCATGGACGTGACCGCCGTATCTGTATCCGTCGGCAGGGAACGGGAGCGGGCCGACCGCCGGTATCCGGGGGCCCGGCGGCACCCTCCGGACGGTGGCCGGGGGGCCGTCTCTGTGTCGGTCGGCGGGGGGCACGGGCGTGGTGCTCACGCGTTCTCCTGGGGGTGTGGGGGTGGGAGGGAAGGGGCGCGGTGCCGCCGGTGTGACGGTCGCGCGCACGTGCCCGGTGTCCGTCGGCCGTGGGGTCGCCATGGC
>NZ_JBHVHF010000591.1:0-1620 GCF_042800315.1 Streptomyces sp. NPDC057638 | reverse complement strand
GGCCCCGGCTGTGCGCGCGGGGCCGGGCCGCGGCGACCACCACAGAGAAGAGACCCGCATGACCGCCAGGACCGTGATCGACGTCTGGGTGGCCGACCTGACGTTCCCCGGCTACATGGACCGCCTCCACCAGATCGGCGCCGCGTTCGAACGCGCCCACCCCGAGTACCGGATCAGCATCGAGGGCCGCGACTTCCGCACCCTGTCCCAGCAGATCGCCCAGGCCGCCGACGAGGGACGGCCCCCGGCCGTCGCCGAGTACTACTTCGCCGTCACCCAGGCCGCCCGCGACACCCGCACCCCCGACGGACGGCCCCTGTTCACCTCCCTGGAGCGGGCGATCGACGGCCGCACCCACATCCTGGGCGAACCCGTCATCACCGGCGACCTGCTGCCCGCCGTCCGCGCCTACTACTCCCCGCGCGGCGAGCTGACCTCCATGCCCGCCGTCGTGACCGCCATGCTCCTCTACGGCAACAAGCCCGTCCTTGAGCGCGCCGGGATCGAGGACCTGCCCACCACCTGGGCCGAGGTCGAAGCCGCCTGCGAAGCCGTCGCCGCCCTCGCCGACGGGCCCTCGCACGGCATCACCTGGACCAACCACGGCCTCTTCTTCCAGCAGGCCCTCGCCGTCCAGGGCGCCGACCTCGCCGACCACGGCAACGGCCGCACCGGCCGCGCCAGGCGCCTGGCCCTCGACTCGCCCGCCCTGCTCTCCTTCGCCCGCTGGTGGCAGGACCTGCACCGCAAGGGCCACTACCTCTACACCGGCAAGATCCCCGACTGGGAGGGCAACCTCACCGCGTTCGCCGCCCAGGACGTCGCCCTGCGGATCACCTCCTCCAACGACCTCACCTACATGGCCATGGCCGCCGGCAACGCCGGATTCGAGATGAGCGTCGGCCGCTTCCCCGCCCGCGACGGCCACCCCTACGGCGGCAACATCATCGCGGGCACCTCCCTGTGGCTCACCGACGGCCTCGACACACCCACCCAGGACGGCGCCCTGGCCTTCCTCCAGTTCCTCAACAACCCCCGCAACGCCGCCGACCGCCACATCCACAACAGCTTCGTCCCCCTCACCCACGCCTCCCACCGGCTGCTGGAGGACGAGGGCTGGTTCGACACCCACCCCCACCACCGGCTCGCCAGCCAGCAGCTCGGCTCCTACGCCCCCGGCCAGGACGGCGACGGCGTCCCGCCGTGCCGGGGCGCCCTGTTCGGCGACTTCGCCGGCGCCCAGGACGTCATGACCCGCGCCATGGACGACGTCCTGCTGCGCCAGGCCCCCCTCGAAGAACGGTTCGCCAAGGCCACCGCCGAGGCCCAGGGCCTCCTGGACGCCTACGAAAACGACCGCGTCACCCACGGGGTCCGCGCGGCCCAGAGCCTGCGGGTGGAGTACTTCCGCGACGCCGAGGAGTACACCGGCGCCGCTCTGGCCGACGCGGTCAAAGCCCGCCGCTGACCGCCCCGCACGACGCACCGAAGGGGGGGGGGGCCCCCCGGGGGCGCCCCCCCCGGCCCCCCGGGGTTGTTGGGGGCGGGTCCGGCCGGCCCGCGGGGGGGGGGGGGGTTAAACCAAGGAGGCGGGCGGCGCGCCGGGGGGTGGGGGGTTGG
>NZ_JBHVHF010000590.1:0-1636 GCF_042800315.1 Streptomyces sp. NPDC057638 | reverse complement strand
GGGACCCCCAGCGCCCCGGTGGGGGTCCCCCCGGGCGGAGCCTGGGGGAGAAGAACCGCTAAAAAACACACCAGCTGGCGATCACGGCGTTATGTGTTCATACTGAAACGGTTTGCCCGTGACCGGTTTTTTTCGTAGGAAAAGACAAAGCCCCAGATGAGGACCGCATGAGTCGCCCGGCTCCCGCCGCCGCCCCCGCGCACCAGCCCCCCTCCCAGCCCACCGGGCTGGACCGCTACTTCAAGATCTCGGAGCGCGGCTCGACCGTCGGTCGTGAGGTCCGGGGCGGATTCGCCACCTTCTTCGCGATGGCGTACATCATCGTGCTGAACCCGATCATCCTCGGCAGCGCCAAGGACATGTACGGGAACCAGCTGGAGGGCGGTCAGCTGGTGACCGCCACCGTCCTGACGGCGGCCTTCTCCACCCTCCTCATGGGGGTGATCGGCAATGTCCCGATCGCGCTGGCCGCCGGACTCGGTGTGAACACCGTCGTCGCGCTCCAGCTCGCGCCGCAGATGAGCTGGCCGGACGCGATGGGCATGGTCGTCCTCGCGGGCTTCGTGGTGATGCTGCTGGTCGCCACGGGGTTGCGGGAACGGGTGATGAGCGCGGTGCCGCGCAGTCTGCGCAAGGGCATCGCGATCGGTATCGGTCTCTTCATCCTGCTGATCGGCCTGGTCGACGCCGGGTTCGTGTCGCGGATCCCGGATATCGCCAAGACCACGGTTCCGCTCCAGCTCGGCTCGGGCGGTCATCTCGAAGGCTGGCCGATCCTGGTCTTCGCGCTGGGCACGCTGCTCACCCTGGCGCTGATCATCCGCAAGGTGCCGGGCGCCATCCTGATCTCGATCGTCGCCATGACGGTCGTCGCGATGGTCATCGAGGCGGTGGCGACCGTTCCGAGCTGGGGTCTGACGACCCCGAAGTGGCCCGGTAACCCGGTCGCGACTCCCGACTTCGGCCTGGTCGGTGAGGTGAGCCTGTTCGGCGGGTTCGAGAAGGTCGGCATCCTCACGGGCTGTCTCTTCGTCTTCACCGTGCTGCTGTCCTGCTTCTTCGACGCGATGGGCACGATCCTGGGCGTCGGCGACGAGGCCAAGCTGATGGACAAGGACGGCAACTTCCCCGGCATCAACAAGGTCCTGCTGGTGGACGGTGTCGCGGTCGCCGCTGGTGGCGCGACGTCCTCGTCGGCGACGACGTGTTTCGTGGAGTCGACGGCCGGTGTGGGCGAGGGGGCGCGGACGGGTCTGGCCTCGGTGGTGACCGGTGCCCTGTTCTCGGTGGCGCTCTTCCTCACCCCGCTGGCCACGATGGTGCCGTCGCAGGCGGCCACGCCCGCGCTGGTGGCGGTCGGCTTCCTGATCCTGGCAGGCTCGATCCGGGATATCGACTGGGCCGACTTCACCGTCGCCATCCCGGCCTTCCTGGCGATGGTGATGATGCCGCTCACCTACTCGATCACCAATGGCATCGGCATCGGTTTCATCTCCTTCACCGTGCTCCGTCTGGCGGCGGGCCGTGGCCGGGAGGTGCCGGTGGCGATGTACGCGGTGTCGGCGGTCTTCGTCTTCTACTACGCGATGCCGGCGCTGGGTCTGACCTGACCCGGCACGATCCGCAGGTACGGATG
>NZ_JBHVHF010000589.1:0-1649 GCF_042800315.1 Streptomyces sp. NPDC057638 | reverse complement strand
TTGGGTCTGGGGGGCTCGTTTTTGTTTATACGCCCCCCCCGGGCGGGGTGGGTGGCGGGGCGGGCGGGGGGGCGCGGGGGGCCCCCGCGCGCCCGTCGAGTTCCGGCCAGATGTTCCGGCTGGATGTTCCGGTCGGATGTCCCGGTCGGATGTTCCGGTCGGATGGAGGAAGGCGAGAGGCGCGGAGGGTCAGCCTCCGTACTCCGGCATCCGGTCGATCAGACGCGCGGAGGCCGGCGGCACCACCACCCGGTGGATCAGGGACGGCGACACCGGAGCGGGGGCGACGGCCGCCGGGGCGACCCAGCGGTCGGCCATCCGCGCGCAGTCGCCGCGGAGCTGTTCCAGAGTGGGTTCGAGATCGCTGGACGCCCGGTGGGCGCGGGGCTCGGCCATATACGCACCGTACGTACGGTCCGCCGTTAAGGAAAGACCTACTATTGGGTGGTTTACCCGAACGGTCTGGCGGACCTCGACCGGGTAGCGTAAAGCGTCAACGCAGCCTCCCCTCAGGAGCACACACCCGTGCGAATCGCAGTCACCGGTTCCATCGCGACCGATCACCTCATGACGTTCCCTGGTCGTTTCGCCGACCAGCTTGTCGCGGACCAGTTGCACACGGTCTCCCTGTCCTTCCTGGTCGACAGCCTCCATGTGCGCCGGGGCGGTGTCGGAGCGAACATCTGCTTCGGCATGGGCCAGCTCGGCACCGGGCCGATCCTCGTGGGCGCCGCGGGCTCGGACTTCGACGAGTACCGCGCCTGGCTCGACCGCCACGGCGTCGACACGGCGTCCGTCCGCATCTCCGAGGTGCTGCACACCGCGCGCTTCGTCTGCACCACCGACGCCGACCACAACCAGATCGGCTCCTTCTACACCGGCGCCATGAGCGAGGCCCGGCTCATCGAGCTCAAGGCCGTCGCCGACCGCGTCGGCGGCCTCGACCTCGTCCTCATCGGCGCCGACGACCCCGAGGCGATGCTGCGCCACACCGAGGAGTGCCGCTCCCGCGAGATCCCCTTCGCCGCCGACTTCTCCCAGCAGATCGCCCGGATGAACGGCGACGAGATCCGGGTCCTCCTCGACGGTGCCACCTACCTCTTCTCCAACGAGTACGAGAAGGGGCTGATCGAATCCAAGACCGGCTGGAGCGACGAGGAGATCCTCGCCCGGGTCGGACACCGGGTGACCACCCTCGGCGCCCGGGGTGTCCGGATCGAGCGGGTCGGCGAGCCGGTGATCGAGGTCGGCTGCGCCGAGGAGGAGGCCAAGACCGACCCGACCGGGGTCGGCGACGCCTTCCGCGCCGGATTCCTCTCCGGGCTGGGCTGGGGCGTGGGCCTTGAGCGTGCGGCGCAGGTCGGGTGCATGCTGGCGACGCTGGTGATCGAGACGCTGGGGACGCAGGAGTACACGCTGCGGCGGGCGCACTTCGTGGAGCGCTTCACCAAGGCGTACGGCGACGAAGCCGCCGCCGACATCCTGCCCCATCTCCCGTAGCCCCGGCGGCCCCGGGACCCGCCCGTCCGGGCAGGCGGGTCCCACACCCCCGTGCGGGCGGGCTCCCACCCGTGCGGGCACGGGTTCCGCCCGTTGTGGGCAGTCGTTCCGCTGGGCGATGGGGGCACCTCCCAGGCGCAGGCCTGCGC
>NZ_JBHVHF010000588.1:0-1650 GCF_042800315.1 Streptomyces sp. NPDC057638 | reverse complement strand
GTCCCCACCCGTCGGGCGTCCGGCTCTTCGGGTGGGCATTCACCCTTCCGACGCAATGACACAATTCCCGCCCCCGGGTGGGCCGTTGTGATTCTCGGCCCGGGGCAGGTTACTATCACAAGGTGATTACGGCGCGACTCCGCTTCGATGTACGGCGGGCCCGGCTATTCCGGGGCCCGCTGCGCGTCGTATGGGTCGCGCTGCTTCTGCTGGGCCTCGCTTACACCCATGGCACGGGCACGGAAAGCGCCGCCCACCATCTCGCCAAGGACTCTTTCACGACTTTCTCGGCACCCCTTTCCGGCCAGGCCGACGACACCGGTTCCCCCGGAGCGGCCACGGCGCCCCGGGAGCGGGCCCCGGAGACCGCGCGTCACGGTGACGGCACCGCCCATGAATCCCCTGGGGCGGGCTCGGCCCATCCCGTCGAGCGCTGCATGCCGTCCCAGCCACAGCTCACCTCGACCGCGCCGACGCCGTGTTCGGACGGGCCCGGCCCGTCGCCCGACGGGCGCGGAGCGCCCCAGGCCAGGCCCACGGCGATCGAGGCCACGACACCTTCCGTACCCCCGCCGGGCGGCGGGGCGCCGACGATCCTGAGGATGTAGGCCTTGTCCGGGCGGTCTTGTCGGGCCCGCGACGACCACCCGGACAGGACCTAGAAGGGTTTTCCCCGCACCCGGAGGAGCGTTTCCCGTTCCGCCGCCCGGGGTTTACTTCCACGCCTTCAGGGTTTTCCCCGCGTTGGGGTCTTTCCCGGGCGTTCCCTCATCGATCGACCACCGTCACGCCACGCCCATAAAGATGGCATCAGTCTTTCCGGGCGGCGGCCGGAGGAACCGTGTCGTTTCCGACCCCCCGCTCTCTTCGGCGTCCCCTTTTTCCTTCCCTCCCCTTTTTCCCCGACTTTTTCTCCGGCGTGCGCGGAAAAGCACGGCCGGTGCTCGTCGGGCTTGTCGGCGCCCTGTTGGCCGCCCTCACGCTGGTGATGTTCGGCTGCTCGCCGCATTCCCCGGGCGCCGGTCACGACCACGGCCACGGCGTCACGACCGCGACGACCGCGACGACCGCGACGACCGCGACGACCGCGACGACCGCGACGACCGCGACGACCGCGACGACCGCGACGACCAACGCTGACTCCGCCGCCCAGGACACCCGTTCCGTCCTGGCCGTGGCGGGCGCGGCGCGGGCGGTCCACGGCGCGCCCCGCGCCCCCGTACCGCCCGCCTCGCACTGCGCGCCGGACTCCCGTGCCGTGCGCGCCGCCACCGAGCCGCTGTCCGGGCGCGCCGTCGCTCCCCCGGGCCCCGCCGACCCGGCGGTGCCGCTCGCCGAGCCCCGTCACCCGGCGCTCCACGCCCCATCGGCTCCCCCGCGCACCGGGACGAGCGGACGGGAGAGACTCACCCGCGTCTGTCGCTGGCGGATCTAGGCCGAGGACCCCGCGCGGCCGGTCCCGTCGGCCGCGCGCCCCGCCACCCTCCACGCCACGACAGACGAAACGAGAACCCACCACCGTGTCCACACTGCCCACACCCTCCTCCCCCGCCCTGCCCGCCGCCCCGGCGCCCGCCCCCACAGACGGACGCACCGCCCTGTCCGGGCTGGTCGGCAACACCCCGCTGCTCCGGGTGGAACGGCCCTTCG
>NZ_JBHVHF010000587.1:0-1717 GCF_042800315.1 Streptomyces sp. NPDC057638 | reverse complement strand
GTCGCACCCGGTACGGGGAGACAGGGGCCGGGCCCGGTCCTGAGCCGCTGTCGCGGCCGCTACTCCGCCGCCGGCGGCCGTACCGGCAGCGGTCGCAGTACCCGCCGCAGCGCCTGAGCCAGCTCCTCGAACTCGCCCTGGCGGGCCGCCCCGGCCCGCATCGCGAGCGCGATCCGGCGACTGGGCGCCGGATCGGCGAAGTACCCGGTCTGGAGCCCGCCCCGGCCCGTCTCCACCTCGACGGCGGTCCGTGGCAGCAGGGTCACGCCCATACCGCCCGCGACCAGCTGCACCAGCGTGGAGAGCCCGGCAGCCGTCGTGGTGACCAGGGTGTTCTCCTCCCGGCGCACCTCACGGCAGATGTCGAGGGCCTGGTCACGTAGGCAGTGCCCCTCGTCCAGCAGCAGCAGCGGGAGCTGGCGCAGCGCCTCACGGGGGATGTCCTGGCGTCCGCCGAGCCAGTGGTCATCGGGCAGGACCAGCACGAAGTCCTCGTCGAACAGGGGCAGTTCCACCACCCCGGGCATCGCGAGCGGCACGGCGAGCAGCAGCAGATCGAGCCGCCCGCCGGTGAGGCCCTCCAGCAGTGAGGAGGTCTGCTCCTCATGGACCTGGAGATCGAGTTCGGGGTAGGCGCCCTGGACCAGCCGGAGCACATGCGGCAGCAGATAGGGGGCGACGGTGGGGATCACCCCGAGCCGCAGGATCCCGGTGAAGGGCGCCCGTACCGCCTCGGCCTCCTCCACCAGCGCCCCGACGGCGTCGAGCACGGTCCGGGTCCTGGCCGCGAGCCGCTCCCCGGCCGGGGAGAGCAGCACCTTGCGGGTGGTGCGCTCCAGCAGCTGGACCCCGAGGACCTCCTCCAGGGCCGAGACGGCGCCGGAGAGGGCGGGCTGGCTCATGCCGATCGCGGCGGCGGCGTCCCGGAAGTGGAGATGCTCGGCGACCGCCGCGAACGCGCGCAGCTGGGCCAGGGTGGGCTGTCGCCCCCGGCTCACCGCACCCACTGATAACACCGTCCGATCATTCGCCCGAGTCTAATCGCCTTTGCGGAGAACCCCCGCCGCCCCCGACTCTCCCGAACGGGCGGGCGGTGTGACGCGCCCCACAGTTCGGGCGCGATGAGATCCGGCCCCGATCGACGTCGTATCAGTAACAACATTCGCACCACTGAGCACAGTTACCAAGGAGCGCACCATGGCCGACCCCCACATCAGCCCTCTCGCCCGACTGATCGGCACCTGGACGGTGACGGGCGGCGCCGAGGGGACCGTGACCTACCGCTGGCTGGCGGGCGAGCACTTCCTGGTGCAGGACATCGCCCTCACCCAGAACGGCCAGCCGGTGCACGGTGTCGAGATCATCGGCCGTGAGCGCCCCTTCGGCGCCGAGGAGCCGGAGGAGGACATCCGCTCCCGCTACTACGACAGCCAGGGCAACACCTTCACCTATGTCTACGAGCCGGACGGCGAGACCCTGACCATCTGGGGCGGCGAGAAGGGCTCCCCCGCCTTCTACCGGGGTACCTTCTCCGCCGACGGGAACGTCCTCGACGGCGCGTGGACCTACCCGGGCGGCGGCGGCTACGCCTCCACGATGACCCGCCAGGCATGACGGCGGCGCGGGGCGCCCCCCGGTCAGGGGCGGCCCCCGACCGCCCCACCATTTGTCGCCCCCGCAAAACAAACTGACCCCAATGATCGATTTCAACCCAGAT
>NZ_JBHVHF010000586.1:0-1720 GCF_042800315.1 Streptomyces sp. NPDC057638 | reverse complement strand
GGCGTCCGCCGCCCAGGCCAACTTCTCCGCCTCCTACGCGCGCGACTCGGCGGCGGACGCCCATGACGCCGCCGACGACGCCGAGAAGTCCGCGCTGAACGCGGGCAAGAGCGCCGAGCAGGCCAAGACCGAGGCGTCCGGCGCCTGGAAGCACGTCGCGGAGAAGGCCCAGGCCGAGTACGAGGCGGCCAAGAAGGCGGCCGAGGAGAAGCACCGCAAGGCCATGGAGGCGGAGCGCAAGGAGCGGGAGCAGAAGGAGTGCGCTCCCGGCCCGGGGCTCACCTGGTGTCTGCTCGCCTTCGAGGACGCCGACGTCGACTGGTCGGTGAACGACACCAAGCTGAAGATGTTCAAGGACTTCTTCGCCGTCGCCGACTTCACGGCCTGTATCGAGGACCCGACCGTCGCCCAGTGCGCCGCCTTCGGCGCGGCCCTCACCCCGTTCGGGAAGGTCAAGAAGGTCGATGACTACCTGGACAAGGTCGACGAGCTGGCGGATGCCACCCGGCTCGGGAAGATCGGCAAGACGCGCGACGCCGTCCTCAAGGACGGAAAGCCGCGCGGCGTCGAGGATTCCAAGGGCGTTCAGATGATCAGCCCGGAGGAAATCCAGGAAGTGCGCGAGGACCTTCGGAAGAAGCTCGGCGAGCCGGACCAGGTCAAGGAGATCCCGGGCAAGGGCACCATCGAGATCTGGAAGCTGGAGAACGGGAATATCAATTACCGTGGCTTCAGCTCCTCCGGCGGCAAGGCGGACCCGACGATCGACTTCACCGGGGACTTGCAGAAGGAATTGGGCTTCAAGCGGTACCACGCGAAGCACTGAGGATCCACCACATGAACGATGAGAAGTACCAGGAAGAACTGGACTATCTGGTCCAGTACGCGCGGACGAGTCTGCTGCACTTCATTCCGCTGCGGGACGCCGCCGAGAACGTGACGGGCGGCGACGGATCGGAGGCGGATATCCAGGCCGCCACGGTCCGCCTGGTGGGAGACATGATCGACCAGGGCGTGGCCGTCGGCGATCTGAGTCCCCGGGAAGGGGAGGAATTCCTCCCGTGGAACGTGTCCAAGGGCGAGGCCCTCGCCAGGATCGCGGAGGGAATGAGGACCAGGGAGGATCCCCTGGACTTCATGGACATCTGCTGGTTCCTCGCCGAGGAGCGGAGCGACCTGGACGGTAGCTGAGCACGGCTCGTCCGGCTGGCCGCGCTCCCGGTTCGGGTCAGCCGGCGCCGGGTAACCGGAGACCGGAACCGGGTAACCGGACCTGGTTGACCAGAACCGATTCCGGTGTGACCGGGAGAAGGTCCGGGGCCGGTCATCGGACCGGCCGGTGATGACGGTCCGGCCCTGCCGACGGAGCGACATGAGTGGGCCCTCGCGCATGATGCGCGGGAGGATAGGGTAAGCGCGGTATTGGATATCCGCGTCCAAGCAGTTAGGCTGGGAAATAGGCAAATCCGTTTCCCGTGAAGGCTGAGCTGTGATGGCGAGCGAAATTTAGTAGCGAAGTTCCTGATTCCACACTGCCAAGAAAAGCCTCTAGCGAGGTGAGAGGTGCCCGTACCGCAAACCGACACAGGTAGGCGAGGAGAGAATCCTAAGGTGATCGAGAGAACTCTCGTTAAGGAACTCGGCAAAATGACCCCGTAACTTCGGGAGAAGGGGTGCTTTTTAGGGTGTTAAAGCCCCGAGAAGCCGCAGTGAATAGGCC
>NZ_JBHVHF010000585.1:0-1760 GCF_042800315.1 Streptomyces sp. NPDC057638 | reverse complement strand
GATGTGTATAAGAGACAGCTCAGTGGGTGCGGTAGGCGTCGGTCTGGGTCTGGACCAGGGTGTTGCCGCCGATGTCGGTCAGCTCCGCGCGCAGCGAGACGCCGGTCCCGGGACGCGGGTTGGGGACGGTGACCGCGCCGCGCACGACCGGCAGCCGCCGCCAGCTCGCGCCGCCGTCCACCGAGAACGAGACCGTCAGCGAGCGGATCCGCCCCTGGGCCGCGGCGCCCTGCACGGTGACGGGGACGCGCAGTGCCGTCCCGGCCGCCGCCGTGCCCCGCAGGGTCAGCTCGGGCGTGAAGCGGACCACGCTGACCGGCACCGCGACCGGGCCGCTCACGGCCCGTGCGGCGAAGGTCCACTCGGCGCTCACCCGGCCGCCCGTGC
Source organism: Streptomyces sp. NPDC057638 (assembly GCF_042800315.1). Lineage (NCBI taxonomy): Bacteria > Bacillati > Actinomycetota > Actinomycetes > Kitasatosporales > Streptomycetaceae > Streptomyces > Streptomyces sp. NPDC057638. Next base: position 1,373 of record NZ_JBHVHF010000585.1, on the reverse strand, counting down.
CCGCAGCGCCGCGCCGGACGGTGCTGGTGAGGCGGTAGGTCCCGGGTCCGGCGGGCAGGGTGAACACGGCACGGCCGGGGGTGCCCGACTCCTGGCCGATGACGACCCCGTCCCGGCGCAGCGTGGTCGTGGCGCCGGTGAAGTCCGTACGCGCGGGCACATGCCCGTCGCTGTCCGCCAGCAGCGGGACATCGACGGAGAGCCGGTCCCCCTCCCGGACCACCCCGGGGCGGCCGGTGAGGTCGGGGCCGATGACGGCGTTGCCGAAGGTGCGCGTGGTGGTGGCCCCGGCGCTCACGGGCACCTGGGGTGCCTCGTAGCGGTCGATGGTGTTGCCATCGGCGTCATGGGCGGAGTAGCCGAGGTTCCAGGAGCCGCGCTCGGGCGTCACCAGATAGGAGAAGTCGGCCGAGGCGGGCAGCCGGTAGGGCACTCCGGCGCTCTCCCCCTGGCTCGGCTCGACCCCGAGGAACACGGCGCCCCCGGGCTCCGAGCGTTCCACGCCACGGACCTTGATGGTGGCCAGATCCTTCGCCTCGGGGTGCTTGACGAGTCCGGTCAGGGCGCGGGAACCGGTGACGGAATGGCTGAGGCCATAGCCCCGGTCCGTCCCGGACTTCCAGTACACGTCGTACCACTGCCGCAGCGAGCCGGGCTCCGCGTCCGGGCCCATATGACCGATCCTCAGCGGCGACCCGGCGGTGGTGTAGTTGGCCAGGTGCTGCTTGCCGCCATGGCTGACCAGCACACCCACGAAAGCGAGCACCTGCCCGGCGGCGGCGTCCGGCGGACGGACATCGACCGGGGCCGTGGTGCGCGCGTCGACGGTGACGGTGGTGTCCCCGTCGAGGTCGAGCCGCGGCTGGACGAGCCAGTCCAGGACGCCGCCCGGGATGCCGGTGTGCATTTCGCTCTCCAGGACGTACCGCCCCCGGGGCAGTGTCACCGAGACGACGCCGGAAGGGTCCTTCGACGCCCTGACGACCTCGTCGGCGCCCGCGCCGGAGAGGCCCGAGACGATGGTCTTGTAGTGCTCGGCCGCCAGGCCGTCACGGCCGAGATGCTTGATGGTCAGCGTGAAGGTCTCCGGCGGTGTCACGGCGTGGGCGGCGGAGTTCCACGCGGGGACCGTGCCGCCGACCAGGGCGACGGCGACGGCGAGCGTCCTGAGGACGCCTCGGCGGGGGATGGAGGAAGTGTTCATGATCTGCACTGCTCGGTGGGCGGTCCGGGTTCCTATGACCCGCGTCACATGGGCTCGGGGTGGTTCCGGAAGTGACGGCGACGTCTGGTGGCGCGACGGATACGGAGGTACGGACGCGACGGATACGGGGGCGGGGAAGGGACCGGGAGCCGCCGGGGCAGACTGGCCC
>NZ_JBHVHF010000584.1:0-1790 GCF_042800315.1 Streptomyces sp. NPDC057638 | reverse complement strand
TCCGACGGGTGCCCTGGCCTGTCGGACGGGGATCAGCGGGCCGGTGCGGCAGCCCCGACCGGCCCGGTGAACCGTCCCCGCCCGCCTCGTCCGGTTGACCCCGTCCCTGCCTGGCCCGTCCGCGCCCGCTCCTCCGCCTGGACCTGTTCCCGCCCCGCCGGACCGTCCGCCCCGGCCTGTCGCGCCCGGCTGTCTGGCTGCCTTCCGTTTCCGTCTGGCCCGTCCGCCCGGTCTGTCGGCGCCCGCTCCTCCGGCTGGACCTGTTCCCGCCCGCCGGACCGTCCCCGACGTGGGCCGTCCGCCCGAGGCGCCGGTCTGGCCGCGCTTCCGGATCCGCGCCGCTCCCTCGTACGGTTCGTACGGTTACGCCCCCTGCGGCGGCACACTGTCGCCCCTCCGCCCCTCTCTCGGCCAGTCGAGTCCCGGCATTCACTACTGCCTCATCTGCCCCAGCGCCACCCTTCCCACCTCGGAGGACGAGGGAAAGGAGGGGAGGAGACAGTTGGTCTAGACCGCTGCTACGGTGCCCGCACCACCAACGATCAGCGAGGGGACCCGCCGTGACCCAGCCAACGCCCACCCGAGCTTTCCTGGGGTCGTTCACGTCCGCCGGTGGACGCGGTGTGATCGCCACCGTCGTGGACCCCGGCACCGGGGCGCTGACCGAGACGGGTGTCAGTGATGTGGTCGCGGACCCCTCGTACCTCACCCTCGGTACCGTCGACGGCAGGCCCGTCCTCTACGCGGTCTCCGAGACCTCCGAGGGCGGGGTGGCGGCCTTCGAGGTCGAGGACGGGAAGCCGCGGGCGCTCGGCGGCCGGGTCCCCGTCTGCGGGGCCAGCCCCACCCACCTCTCCGTGGTGGAGGGACACATCCTCACCGCCAACTACGGCTCCGGCAGTCTGAGCGTGCTCCCCATCGCCGCCGACGGCGCGCCCGGACCGGTCAGCGGTGTCCTCCAGTTCGACGGTTCGGGGCCCGACCCCGACCGCCAGCACGGTCCGCACGCCCATCAGGTGGTGCCCGACCCCAGCGGCCGCTGGGTGCTCGCGGTGGATCTCGGCACCGACACCGTCCATGTGTGCGTACTGCACGCCGAGCGCGGCGAGCTCACCGCGCACCGCCGTACCGCGCTGCGGCCGGGCACCGGCCCCCGCCATCTCGCCTTCCACCCGGACGGTCGGCACGCCTACGTCCTCAACGAGCTGGAGCCCACGGTCACCATCTGCCGCTGGGACGCCGAGGAGGGCCTCCTGGAGCCGGTCGCCGAGGCGCCGGTGCTGCCGGAGGGGACCGAGGGGCGCTCCTACCCGTCGGAGCTGGCCGTCGCGCACGACGGCCGCTGGCTGTGGGTGGCCAACCGGGGCCATGACAGCATCGCGGTGCTCTCCCTCGACGACTCCGGTGAGCGCGCCGAACTCGTCACGACCGTGCCCTGTGGCGGGCGCTGGCCGCGCGACCTGGTGCTCGACGCCTCAGGTGAGCGCCTCTACGCGGCCAACGAGCGTTCCGGGGATGTCACCTGGTTCACCGTCGACCCCGCGACCGGGGTGCCGGAGCGCGCCGGTTCCTTCCCCGCCCCGGCCGTCTCCCGGGTCGTCTTCGGCTGAGCCGTCCGGCCCCGCCGCGCGCCCCGGACCGGCGGGCACCGTCCGGTCCTGTCCCGGCCGCACCGCCCGGCCCGCTGGTCCACGCGGTCCGGGCCACCGCTCACCGTCCGTCCGCGCCCTCCGGCGCCCGACGGCCCGGCACACGGACGGCCTGATACGCCGATGGCCCGCGCCCTCAGG
>NZ_JBHVHF010000583.1:0-1792 GCF_042800315.1 Streptomyces sp. NPDC057638 | reverse complement strand
ATGGCTGGGATGGCCGCGCGGGCTGGGACAACCGGGGCAACCGGGAGGACCGGGGCGACGGGAGTGACCCGCCGTCCGGGGACGGCCCGCTGCTCATCGTCTGCGCCCTCGGCATCGAGCGCCTCGCCCTGCGCGCCGGGCGGGACCGTACCGGCGCCGGGCCCCCGGTCACCGTCGTACGGACCGGGATGGGCGCGCGCCGGGCCGAGCGGACCGTACGGGAGGCGCTGGCCGATCCGCGACTGCGCCCGGCGGCGGTGGTCGCCGCCGGGTTCTGCGCCGGACTCGCCCCGGGGATGCGCCCCGGGGATGTCGTGGTCGCCGACGAGACCCGCCACGCCAGCGGGGCGACCCCCTGTACCGGTGTCGCGCCGATGGCCGAGGCGGTGCGGCGGGCCCTGCCCGGCGCCCGGATCCACACCGGCCCGCTGACCGGCTCCGACCACATCGTCCGGGGCCCCGAGCGGGCCCTCCTGCGGGCCACGGGCGCCATCGGCGCCGATATGGAGTCCGCCGCGACCCTGCTCACGGCGGTGACGCTCACGGCGGTGACCGGGGGCGCCCGCCCGGTTGCGGCCGTCCGGGTGGTCGTGGACGCTCCAGAGCATGAGCTGATCCGCATCGGAACGGTGCGCGGTGGACTATCTGCTGTCCGTGTCCTCCGTGCCGTCGTTCCCGCTTTCCAAGAATGGCACCGTTCTTCGCAGCTCCCCAGGAGGTGAGCCAGATGGCCATGCCGCTCCGCCAGTCCATCAGGGTCGGGACCTATCTCGTCGAACAGAAGCTCCGCCGGCGCCAGAAGTTCCCGCTCATCGTGGAACTGGAGCCGCTGTACGCCTGCAACCTCAAGTGCGAGGGCTGCGGCAAGATCCAGCACCCGGCCGGGGTGCTGAAGCAACGGATGCCGGTGGCGCAGGCGGTCGGGGCGGTGCTGGAGTCGGGTGCGCCCATGGTCTCCATCGCGGGCGGCGAACCGCTGATGCACCCTCATATCGACGAGATCGTGCGCCAGTTGGTGGCCCGCCGCAAATACGTCTTCCTGTGCACCAACGCCATGCTGCTGCGGAAGAAGATCGAGCGGTTCACCCCGTCCCCGTACTTCGCCTTCGCCGTGCACATCGACGGTCTGCGGGAGCGGCACGACGAGTCGGTGGCCAAGGAGGGCGTCTTCGACGAGGCGGTGGCGGCGATCAAGGAGGCGCAGCGGCGGGGCTTCAGGGTCACCACCAACTCCACCTTCTTCAACACCGACACCCCGCAGACCATCATCGAGGTCCTGAACTACCTCAATGACGACCTGAAGGTGGACGAGATGATGATCTCGCCCGCCTACGCCTACGAGAAGGCGCCCGACCAGGAGCACTTCCTGGGGGTCGAACAGACCCGGGAGCTGTTCCGCAAGGCGTTCGCCGGGGGCAACCGGGCCCGCTGGCGGCTCAACCACTCACCGCTCTTCCTGGACTTCCTGGAGGGCAAGGCGGACTTCCCCTGCACCGCCTGGGCGATCCCCAACTACTCCCTCTTCGGCTGGCAGCGGCCCTGCTATCTGATGAGCGACGGTTATGTGCCCACCTACCGCCAGCTGGTGGAGGAGACCGACTGGGAGAAGTACGGCCGGGGCAAGGACCCGCGCTGCGCCAACTGCATGGCGCACTGCGGATACGAGCCCACCGCCGTCCTGGCCACCATGGGCTCCCTGAAGGAGTCGCTGCGGGCGGCGCGGGAGACGGTCTCCGGCAACCGGGACTGACCGCCCCGCGGCCTCCGGCGGTGCCCGGGGCCGTTCGGAGGC
>NZ_JBHVHF010000582.1:0-1831 GCF_042800315.1 Streptomyces sp. NPDC057638 | reverse complement strand
GCGCGAAACCCCGGGGCGGCCCCCTTCACCGCGAGAGGCACCATGCCGTGACCAGCCAACCCGACACCAGCCCGACCGCCGGCCTCCAGTTCGCCAGCGCCGTCGCCTCCGACCTCGGCCCGCAGTGGAGCCCGGAGCCCTCTACCACCCACCCCGGCCGCTACCAGTTGACCGACGGCGGCGGCTCGCACCTCGTGCTGCTGCCCGGAGCGGTACGCGCCATCCTCCCGGAGGTGCACGACACCTACTCCCTCAAGGGGCGCCCTTCCTCTCCCGAGATCGGCGTCACCCCTCACAGTCCCGCCCACGTCGCCCAGCACGTCGCACGGCGGCTGCTGCCGAAGTACGAGACCGCCCGCGCCCGGCTCGCGGAGCTGGTGGCCGCCCGGGATTCGGAGCGGCGGGGCCGTGCGGAGAGCGCGCGGAGACTGGCCTACACCCTTTCGCCGGTGGCAGGACGGGCCACCATCTCACCGGATACGCCGATGCGGGGGCAGACCTCCGTCAGCCTCGCGCTCGCGCCGTCTCCCTGGGTCGCCGCCGTCATCGACGCCGGCGGAGCGTCCGTGACGCTCTCCATCAGCGGCCTTTCGACGGACGAAGCCGTCAGGGTGGCCGAACTGGTGCGCTCGATGTCCAGCCGGGTCGAAGAGTTGACGTAACCACCGACAGCAAGGTAAAGTAATACATGTCGAAACGGGGAGGGCAAACCCCGGTTCGAACGCCACGCACTACTGAAACCGAGGACTCTCGTGACCACACTCCGGCACATCACCGTGCATGTCGTCATCACCCGGCGCGCCGCCCCCGAACCGATGACCGTGCTCCTTCCGCCCGACCTCCTCGCCGCGCTGCTGCTCACCCACGACTGCCCGGGTGCCCCCGGAGGCCCCGGCGAAGCTGGCACCCCGACCGCGCGTGACACGCAGGGCACCCGCCCTCCGACCCTGCGCCCCCTCACCGAGTCCGAAGTGCACCGGTTCCTGAACGACCTCGGCTGACCCGCCGCCGGGGCCGGGAGACCGGCCCCGGCCACTCCCCGGAAAGAAGACCATGGAAGCCACCACCATCACGTTCGACGACGTGCTCACCTTTGTCCGCCACTCGGCCACGGACGCTGACCTCGACCGCTTCGACGACACCACACAGAAGCGAAGCCGCGCTCTGCAGACGGAGCGAGTGGACAACCTCGCCCCCGGCCAGAAGGTCCGCCTCGACAAGTACAAGGACGCCCGGCTCAACGGGCTGACGGGCACGATCACCCACCTCGACCGCCAGCCGCGGAAGACGGTCTACGCCGCCGTACGCCTCGACGAGGAGTCCACCCAGCGGTTCGCGTCCTTCCAGCCCGTCCCGGACGGTCAGAAGGAGCACACCGTGACCCGCCTGCACGCAACCGGCTGCTACCCGGCCTGACGCCCGACCACCACCGAAAGGATCCCGCGATGGCACCCACCGCCGACGCCGTCAACGCCTTCCTCGCCGAGCAGGCGAACGACGGCCACATCGAGACCCTCCGCCCCGTCATCAGGAAGCGACGGGAGGCCCTGAGGATCATGCGCGTGTCCGCGCTCAAGGTCGGTGACGAGATCACCACCGCCGAGATCAGGCCGAAGTACTTCGCTGGTCTGAACGGCACGCTCACCCACATCTCCGCACCGTCCCGTGGCAGCAGGCAGAGCACGGTCATCCGCCTCGACGCCGAGTCCACCCAACGCCTCCGCCAGCGCTACTGGATACCGGAGGACGAGACGGAGTACCAGATCGACGTCATCCCGCTCGCGGCGTGCTTCCTGAAGGGGACCGCCCCCGCGAAGTGACCGAACCGCGC
>NZ_JBHVHF010000581.1:0-1835 GCF_042800315.1 Streptomyces sp. NPDC057638 | reverse complement strand
CGCCCCGGCTGACGGGGCGCCGTGCGGGGCGCGGCGGGTGGGGGCGGGACGTCAGGCGGACGGGGTGCGGCGGACCGAGCGGCCCGCCAGGACGTCCGTCCGTGTCCCGTCCTCGACCACGAACTTCCCGTCGATCAGGACATGGGGGATGCCCGTCGGCAGGGTGCGGGGCGCCGCGAAGGTGGAGCCCGCCGCGACCGTCTGAGGGTCGAAGAGGACCAGGTCGGCGCGGTAGCCCTCGCGCACCCAGCCCCGGTCGGGCAGCCTCAGCCGGGCCGCCGGGCGGGCGGTGAGATGGGCCACCGTCTCCTCCAGGCTGAGCACCCCCAGCTCGCGGGCGTAGCGGCCCAGATAGTGCGGGAAGGTGCCGTAGGCGCGCGGATGGGGCTTGGCGCCCTGGAGGATGCCGTCGCTGCCGCCGGTGTGGACCGGGTGGCGCATGATCGCCCGTACGTTCTCCTCATGGCCGACGTGCTGGAGGATCGTCGAGCCGAGCCGGTCCTCGATCAGCAGCCGCCGGGCCGTCACCCACGGGTCCTCGCCGCGTGCGGCGGCGGACTCCTCGATCGTCTTGCCGACGTACTCGGTCAGGCCCGGATCGCTGGTGCCCGAGATCTCGATGGTCTCCCACTCCACCCGTACGCCGTGACAGCCGTCGGAGCCCAGCTCCTCCAGATGGTGGCGGATCCTGGCGGCGGTCTCGTCGTCGCGCAGCCGCTCCAGCAGCGCCTCGGGGCCGCCCTCGCTGGCCCAGCTCGGCAGGACGGCGACGAGGGTGGTGGAGCCGGGGGTGTAGGGATAGGTGTCGAGGGTGATGTCCGCGCCCTCGGCCAGCGCGCCGTCCAGCAGGGTGAGCAGATCGGCGGCGCGGCCCTTGTTGACGCCGAAGTTCATGGTGGCGTGGGCGAGGTGGAGGGCACAGCCCGCCTCCCGGGTGAGCTGCACCATCTCGGCGTACGCCTCCAGGGCGCCCGCGCCGTAGGAGCGGTGGTGGGGGCAGTAGTAGCCGTCGTGGGCGGCGACGATCCGGCACAGCTCGGTCAGCTCGGCGTCCTTGGCGTACATCCCGGGGGTGTAGGTCAGTCCCGAGGACATCCCGACGGCGCCCTGTTCCAGGCCCTCGGCGACCAGGCGCTTCATCAGGGTCAGCTCGTCGTCGGTGGGCGGGCGGTCCTCCCAGCCCATCGCGTACATCCGGACCGTGCCCTGGGGGATCAGATAGGCGGCGTTGACCGCGATGCCCCGGTCGAGCCGGTCGAGGTACTCGCCGACGGTCCGCCAGTCGAAGTCGACGGAGTCGTCGCCGGGGCCGCCGCCGTTCCAGCCGTTGATGGCCCGGCGGACATCGGCCAGGGTGGCGTCGTCGACGGGGGCGTAGGAGAGCCCGTCCTGGCCGAGCACCTCCAGGGTGACGCCCTGGGCGGTCTTGGCCTCGTGCGCCGGGTCGCGCAGCAGGGCCAGATCGCTGTGGGCGTGCATGTCGATGAAGCCGGGGGAGAGGGCCAGTCCGGTGGCGTCGAGGACGCGGGCGCCGCCGAGCGACGGTTCGCCCTCGCCGCGGATGGCGGCGATCCGGCCCGCCGTTATGCCGACGTCGGCGCGGTACGAGGGGCCGCCGCCCCCGTCGATGACCTGGGCGCCGCGGATGACGAGGTCCATGAGTTCGCTTCCCCTTTGTCGCGATGGTGGGCGGGTCGGGCCGGGTGGGGCGGAGCCACGACGGGGGCCGGGGAGCGGCCCCGGATCCGTCGCGCGGTCCGGGCCGGGGGAGCGCTCCCCCGGGCCGTCGTGCCGTGGCGGGGCCCCGGGCGCGGGGGGGGCGCGTGCTGGGCGGT
>NZ_JBHVHF010000580.1:0-1883 GCF_042800315.1 Streptomyces sp. NPDC057638 | reverse complement strand
GCCCATCCGGGCGGCCCCTCTCGGTTGTCCGTCGCCGTCCCGCTCCTCACCTCCGTACGGAAGGTGACCGCCGGGCATGGGCCCGGTCCCGACGCGGGAACGGATGCCCGCTACTGGGCGCGGTCGAAGTCCACCTGGCTGTAGGCGCGCAGCTTGGAGAGCTTGTGGGTGGAGTCGATCTGCCGGATCGTCCCCGACTTGGAGCGCATCACCAGGGACTGCGTGGTCGCCGTCTCCGCGCGGTAGCGCACCCCGCGCAGCAGCTCGCCGTCGGTGATGCCGGTGGCGACGAAGAAGACATTGTCGCCCTTGACCAGGTCGTCCGTGGCGAGCACCCGGTCGAGGTCGTGCCCGGCGTCCAGGGCGCGGCGCCGCTCGTCGGCGTCCCGGGGCCACAGCCGCCCCTGGATCGTGCCGCCGAGGCACTTGATCGCACAGGCGGTGATGATGCCCTCGGGGGTGCCACCGATGCCCATCAGCATGTCGACGCCGGTGCCCTCGCGGACCGCCATGATGGCGCCCGCGACATCGCCGTCGGAGATGAACTTGATCCGCGCGCCCGTCTCGCGGATCTCCTTGACCATCGACTCATGGCGCGGCCGGTCCAGGATGACGACCGTGACGTCCTCGGGCGAGGACTTCTTGGCCTTGGCGACCCGGCGGATGTTGACGGAGACGGGGGCGTTGATGTCGACGAAGTCCGCCGCCTCGGGGCCGGTGACCAGCTTGTCCATGTAGAAGACCGCGGACGGGTCGAACATCGCGCCCCGGTCGGCCGCCGCCAGGACCGCGATGGCGTTGGGCATGCCCTTGGCCGTCAGCGTCGTCCCGTCGATCGGGTCCACGGCGATATCGCACTCGGCACCGGTGCCGTCGCCGATGTGCTCCCCGTTGAAGAGCATCGGCGCCTCGTCCTTCTCGCCTTCGCCGATGACGACGACGCCGTTCATCGAGACGGTGTGGACGAGGGTCCGCATGGCCTTGACGGCCGCGCCGTCGGCGCCGTTCTTGTCGCCGCGGCCGACCCAGCGGCCCGCCGCCATGGCGGCGGCCTCGGTGACCCGGACCAGCTCCAGGGCGAGGTTGCGGTCAGGGGCCTCCGGGGAGACCTCCAGGGGTGACGGCATGTGGTGCTCGGTCATCGGAGCGCACCTTTCTGTACGACGACGGCCGTGATGAGGGTGCTTCGACTCTATCGGTAGACCGATAAAATGAGCATCGGGGCCCACGTTTGAGCGCGCACCCCGGATGCGACCATGGAGCCGTGGCTGGAATGCGTGGCAAACAGACGGTGCGGGACATGGTGCTCTCGATGGTGGTCATTGGGGCCGTCGTCGGGGTGATCTACCTCTTCATCCCCCATGACGAGCAGAGCGACCGGATGAAGCCGGTCAACTACGAGCTGGAACTGGTGACGGCGCAGCGCGCCGCGCCGTACCCGGTGCTGGCGCCGAAGGGCCTGCCGGGGGAGTGGAAGCCGACCTCCGTGTCGTACCAGGGCCTCAAGGGTGACGCCTGGCACCTCGGCTTCCTGGACCCGGACCGGGAGTACGTGGCGGTCGAGCAGTCGACCCGGCCGGTCGGGAAGTTCATCCCCGAGGTCACCCACCAGGCCAGGAACACCGGTGAGACCCGCCAGGTGCGGAACGCGGCCTGGCAGATCTGGGAGGGTCCGAAGTACGACGCGCTGGTCCGCGTGGACAAGGGTTCCACCACGGTGGTGACCGGCACGGCGCCGATCGCGCGGCTGGCGGAGATGGCCGCCGCGCTGGAGTCCGCCCCGGCCGCGAAGCCGTCGTTCCCCGCGCCCGCGCCGAAGGCGTAGGCGGTCGCGGGGGCGGTACCCCCGTAGGGACGAAGGGGCCGCCGCACCGGATCCGGCG
>NZ_JBHVHF010000579.1:0-1898 GCF_042800315.1 Streptomyces sp. NPDC057638 | reverse complement strand
TCACCGAGCGGGCCGAGGTCGCGCCGATCTCGTCGGCGATCTCGGCGACCACCGACGCCGGCACGGTGTCGTCGACGGTGAGGACGACCAGCGCCTCACCGCCCTTGCCGGTACGGGAGACCTGCATCCCCGCGATGTTCAGCCCGGCCTCGCCGAGGATCCGGCCGACCGTGCCGACGACGCCGGGGCGGTCGTCGTAGCGCAGCACGACCATGTGGTCGGCGAGGGCCAGGTCCACGTCGTAGTCACCGATGGCGACGATCTTCTGGAGGTTCTTGGGGCCCGCGAGGGTGCCGGAGACCGCGACCTCCTCACCGCCGGAGAGCGTGCCGCGCACGGTGACCACATTGCGGTGGTCCGGCGACTCGGAGCTGGTGGTGAGCCGGACCTCGACCCCGCGCTCCTGGGCGAAGAGCGGCGCGTTGACATAGCTGACGGTCTCGGCGACGACGTCCTCGAAGACACCCTTGAGGGCGGAGAGTTCGAGCACCTTCACATCGTGCTGGGTGATCTCGCCGTAGACCTCGACATCGAGCCGGACCGCGACCTCGCCCGCGAGGGCGGTGAAGATCCGGCCGAGGCGCTCGGCCAGCGGCAGACCCGGCTTGACGTCCTCGGCGATCACTCCGCCCTGGACGTTGACCGCGTCCGGTACCAGTTCACCGGCGAGCGCGAGCCGCACCGAACGGGCGACGGCGATGCCCGCCTTCTCCTGGGCCTCGTCGGTGGAGGCGCCCAGGTGCGGGGTGCACACGACCTGGTCGAACTGGAAGAGCGGGGAGTCGGTACAGGGCTCCTTGGCGTAGACGTCGAGCCCGGCGCCCGCGACGCGGCCCTCCTTGAGCGCGGAGGCCAGCGCCTCCTCGTCCACGATCCCGCCACGGGCCGCGTTGATGACCCGGACGGTGGGCTTCACCTTGTGCAGCGCGTCATGCCCGATCAGACCGAGGGTCTCGGGGGTCTTGGGCAGATGGACGGTGATGAAGTCGGAGACCTCCAGCAGCTCGTCCAGGGAGAGCAGCTTGACGCCCATCTGCGCGGCCCGCGCGGGCTGGATGTAGGGGTCATAGGCGACGATCTTCATCCCGAACGCGGACATCCGCTGGGCGACCAGCACCCCGATCCGGCCGAGACCGACGACACCGAGGACCTTCTCGCTCAGTTCCACGCCGGTGTACTTGGAGCGCTTCCACTCGCCGTTCTTCAGGGCGGTGTTGGCCTGGGGGATATTGCGCGCGGTGGCGACGATCAGACCACAGGCCAGCTCGGCGGCGGTGACGATGTTGGAGGTCGGGGCGTTGACGACCATCACACCGGCCTTGGTGGCGGCGGGGACGTCGACATTGTCCAGGCCCACACCCGCGCGGGCGACGACCCTCAGCTTCTTGGCGGCGGCGATGGCCTCGGCGTCCACCTTGGTGGCGGAGCGGATGAGGATGGCGTCGACCTCGGCGATGGCCGGGAGCAGCTCGGCGCGGTCGGCGCCGTTGCAGTGGCGGATCTCGAAATCGGGGCCGAGCGCGTCCACAGTGGCGGGCGACAGCTCTTCGGCGATGAGTACGACGGGTTTCCGAGGCGCAGTGCTCACGTGAGTCCTCACAAGTCCATGAGTGCCCACCCGCGCTCAGCGAGCGACGGGGGGAAGGACGGCCGTCCCGACGGCCGCATGCGGTGGAGGGGCTAGCCGCGTGGAAGACGCACGACACTGTGGGCCTGACGCGTAGGTGCTGCTCATTGTAGTGCCGCCCCACGCCGGGTCTTGCGCCTTCACGGCAGGATCACCCTTCCGGGGCTGGACACGGTGGAGCGGCGCGGGCGGGGCCGACGCACGGCCCGGTCCGGCCGGTCCAGGCCGGTACCCGGGGCCGGAAACGCCCGGGGCCGGGCCGGAATTCTCC
>NZ_JBHVHF010000578.1:0-1904 GCF_042800315.1 Streptomyces sp. NPDC057638 | reverse complement strand
CTGGATGTGCATCTGAAGGCGCCGTTCCGGATCCTCCGGGCCGCGCAGCCCTATCTGAAGGCCCATCCCGTTCCGTACCACCGCAAGGTCGTCAACGTGTCCTCCGTATCCGGGCTGTACGGAAACCCGGGGCAGGCGAACTACTCCTCCGCCAAGGCCGGGATCGTCGGTCTGACGAAGACGCTGGCGAAGGAGTGGGGCCGTTACCGGGTGAATGTGAACGCGGTCGCCTTCGGCTTCATCCTGACCCGGATGACCGAGGCCACCGCCGAGGACGAGAGCTTCGTGGAGATCGAGGGCCGCCGGATCAAGGTCGGCGTCAGCCCGCAGATCGCCGCCGCCGTCTCCCGTACCAACCCCTTCGGGCGCCCCGGAACCCCCACCGAGGCCGCCGGGGCGGTCTATCTGCTCTGCACCCCGGACTCCGACTATGTCTCCGGACAGTGCCTCACCGTGGACGGCGGCTCGCGCTGAGCCCTCGCCGGGAGCCGGGCCGTCACCGGTCACGGAACCGTCCCGGCCGCGGGCCCGTCCCGGTCGCGGGCCCGGAGCGCCTGCGGTGACGACCGAACGGCCCGCGGGGATCGCCACCCTCCCGCCGGGTCCGGACTGCTCCGGAGACGTACTCCGGCCCGGGGCCGCTCCGCTGACCTGGATCACCCGTTTCCCGGCCCGCGCCCTGGCGGCACGTCCGGCGGAACCCGACAGCACTCGACAGATCTCAGCAGCACTCACACGAAGAGGACCCCTCATGAAGCGCACGCTCTACAACGAGGACCACGAGGCGTTCCGCGCGATGATCCGCGCCTTCATCGCCAAGGAGGTCACCCCCCACTACGACCGGTGGGAGGCCGACAACCTCGTCCCCCGCGACTTCTACCGCAAGCTCGGCGCCATCGGCGCGCTCGGCTTCGGCATCCCGGAGGAGTACGGCGGCTCCGGCCGGACCAGCTACAAGTACCAGACCGTGATCGCCGAGGAGGTCGCCCGCGCCGCCGTCTCGTTCGGCCACTACACGGTCAACACCGGCATCGTCCTGCCCTATCTGCTCCATCTCGCCGACGACGAGCAGCGGAAGCGCTGGCTGCCCGGGGTCGCCAGCGGCGACATCTGTCTCTGCATCGCCATGACCGAACCCGGCACCGGCTCCGACCTCGCCGGGGTACGCACCACCGCCACCCTCTCCGAGGACGGCTCCCACTACGTCCTCAACGGGGCGAAGACCTTCATCACCGGCGCCCGGAACTCCGAACTCTGCCTCGTCGTCGCCCGTACCTCCGCGCCCACCCCGGAGAACCGGCGCCATGGGCTGACCCTCCTGGTCGTCGCCACCGACAGCGAGGGCTTCGCCTACGGCCGCAAGCTCGACAAGATCGGACTGCGCGCCTCCGACACCTCCGAACTCTCCTTCACCGATGTCCGCGTCCCCGTCGAGAACGTCCTCGGCGAGGTCGGCGAGGGCTTCTCCTACCTGGGCCGGAACCTGGCCCGTGAGCGGCTCTCGATCGGTGTCGGCGGGGTCTCCACCGCCCGCGCCGCCATCCGCTTCACCCGGGAGTACGTCCGGGAGCGGACTGTCTTCGGCAAGCCGGTGGCCGCCTTCCAGAACACCAAGTTCGTGCTCGCCGAGTGCGCCACCGAGGTCGAGGCCGCCCAGGCCATGGTGGACAAGGGCATCGAACTGGACGACGCGGGGGAGCTGTCCGCCGCCGACGCCGCCAAGATCAAGCTCTTCGGCAGCGAGGTCGCCGGGCGGGTCATCGACCGCTGCCTCCAACTCCACGGCGGCTACGGCTACATGCTGGAGTACCCCATCGCGCGGCTGTACGCCGACACCCGCGTCAGCAGGATCTACGGCGGCACCAGCGAGGTCATGAAGACGATCATCGCCAAGGACCTGGGCT
>NZ_JBHVHF010000577.1:0-1977 GCF_042800315.1 Streptomyces sp. NPDC057638 | reverse complement strand
CCTCCGTCTGGACGCGGGGCGCGCTGCGGCCGATGCCGAAGGGCCATGTGATGGGCGTCCCCGGCACGCCCGAGGCGCTCGCCGGGCTGCTCTCCCCGGAGGGGATCGCCCGGATCGCCCAGGAGCCGGAGCTGCCGCCCGCCGACCCCGGTGAGGATGTGGCCGTGGGCGCGTTCGTCGCCGCCCGCCTGGGCCGGGAGGTCGTCGACCGGCTGGTGGAGCCGCTGCTCGGCGGGGTCTACGCGGGCGACGCCTACCGCATCTCGATGCGGGCCGCCGTCCCCCAGCTCTACGCGGCGCTGAAGGACAGTTCCTCGCTGCTGGAGGCGGTGGGCACGGTGCAGGCCCGCGCGGGCGGCGCCACCCAGCAGAACAGCCCGGTCTTCCTGGGGATCGAGGGCGGGGTCGGCACCCTGCCGGGCGCCGTCGCCGACGCCGTGCGCGCGGGGGGCGGAGTGATCCGTACCGGTACCCCCGTCCACTCCCTCACCCGCACCGCCCACGGCTGGCGGGCCGGGGTCCCGGACGGGGTGGTCGAGGCCGACGCGGTGGTCCTCGCCGCGCCCGCCGCCCAGGCCGCCGCGCTGCTCGCCGCCGAGTCCCCGTCCGCCGCCGCCGGGCTGGCGCGGATCGAGTACGCGTCGATGGCGCTGGTCACCCTCGCCTTCCGCCGCTCCGAGGTGACGGGGCTGCCGCCCGGCAGCGGCTTCCTGGTGCCGCCCGTCGACGGGCACACGATCAAGGCGTCCACCTTCTCCACCCAGAAGTGGGGATGGGTGGAGAAGGCCGCCCCCGACCTGTTCGTGCTGCGGACCTCCGTGGGGCGGTACGGGGAGGAGGAGCAGCTCCGGCGGGACGACGCCGACCTGGTCGCCGTCTCCCGCGCCGACCTGGCCGCCGCCACCGGGCTGGCCGCCCGGCCCGTGGCGACCACCGTCACCCGCTGGACGGACGGGCTGCCCCAGTACCCGGTGGGCCATCTGGAGCGGGTCGCCCGGATCCGTACCGAGGTCGCCGAACTGCCCGGTCTGGCGCTCTGCGGCGCCGCGTACGACGGTGTCGGCATCCCGGCCTGCGTCGGTGACGGCACCCGTGCCGCCGAAGAGATCCTCGCCACGTCACCCCGGGCGCGGGGCATCCACCGGGGCGCGGGACAATAGCCCCATGAGTGCGCCAGAAAAGATCCCGAACGCGGGTAAGAAGGCCAAGGACCTCAACGAGGTCATCCGCTACACGCTGTGGTCCGTCTTCAAGCTGCGCGACGTGCTGCCCGAGGACCGTTCCGGTTACGCGGACGAGGTGGAGGAGCTGTTCGAGCAGCTCACCGCCAAGGACGTGAAGATCCGGGGCACCTACGACCTGTCCGGGCTGCGCGCCGACGCGGATCTGATGATCTGGTGGCACGCCGAGACCGCCGACGAGCTCCAGGAGGCGTACAACCTCTTCCGCCGCACCCGCTTCGGGCGCGCGCTGGAGCCGGTCTGGTCGAACATGGCCCTGCACCGCCCGGCCGAGTTCAACAAGTCGCACATCCCGGCGTTCCTCGCCGACGAGACCCCGCGCGACTACGTGAGCGTGTACCCGTTCGTGCGCTCCTACGACTGGTACCTGCTGCCCGACGAGGACCGCCGCCGGATGCTCGCCGACCACGGCAAGATGGCGCGCGGCTACCCCGACGTCCGGGCCAACACGGTCGCCTCCTTCTCGCTCGGCGACTACGAGTGGATCCTGGCCTTCGAGGCCGACGACCTGTACCGGATCGTCGACCTGATGCGCCATCTGCGCGCCTCCGAGGCGCGGATGCACGTCCGCGAGGAGGTCCCGTTCTACACCGGGCGCCGCAAGACGGTCGCCGACCTGGTGAACGGGCTGGCCTAGGCCCTAGCCGCCAGCCAGGGGCCGCCGCCGCACGCGGCGGCCCCCGTACGAGACCACGCCACCGTGGCCGCACTCCAGCGGTCCCGGATGGTTCAGACC
>NZ_JBHVHF010000576.1:0-1979 GCF_042800315.1 Streptomyces sp. NPDC057638 | reverse complement strand
ATCCCGGGAGGGGATGGCGGCCATCGCCGTACAGCCGGACGGGCCGGCCCTTGACTCACATCAGAGGGGCCCGCAAAGGGGAGCGGCTCCCCGCGCGGACCCGCTCCACCCGAGGTCGGTTCTGAGCCGAAGGGGCGCGGTGGCGGAAGAGAGCCGTGAAACTACCCCTCTACTCCCACTCGATGGTGCCCGGGGGCTTGCTGGTCACGTCGAGGACGACGCGGTTGACGTCGGCGACCTCGTTGGTGATCCGGGTGGAGATCTTGGCGAGCACGTCGTACGGCATCCGGGTCCAGTCCGCCGTCATGGCGTCCTCGGAGGAGACCGGGCGGAGCACGATCGGGTGGCCGTAGGTGCGGCCGTCACCCTGGACGCCGACGCTGCGGACATCGGCGAGGAGGACGACAGGGCACTGCCAGATCTCGCGGTCGAGCCCGGCGGCCGTCAGCTCCTCACGGGCGATGGCGTCGGCCTCGCGGAGCAGGTCCAGCCGCTCGCGGGTGACCTCGCCGACGATACGGATACCGAGGCCCGGACCCGGGAAGGGCTGGCGCTGGACGATCTCCTCCGGCAGGCCGAGCTCCTGTCCGACCATGCGGACCTCGTCCTTGAAGAGCTTGCGCAGCGGCTCGACCAGCTCGAACTCCAGGTCCTCGGGGAGGCCGCCGACGTTGTGGTGCGACTTGATGTTGGCGGTGCCGGTGCCGCCACCGGACTCCACGACATCCGGGTAGAGGGTGCCCTGGACCAGGAAGGCGACATCCTCGCCACCGGCCGCGCCCTCGGCGACGATCTCGGCCTGCGCCTGCTCGAAGACCCGGATGAACTCCCGGCCGATGATCTTCCGCTTCTCCTCGGGGTCGCTGACCCCGGCGAGCGCGGCCAGGAAGCGCTCCTGCGCGTCGACGACCTTGAGCTGGACGCCCGTGGCGGCGACGAAGTCCTTCTCGACCTGCTCGGTCTCGCCCTGGCGCATCAGGCCGTGGTCGACGTAGACGCAGGTGAGCTGGGAGCCGATGGCCTTCTGGACCAGCGCGGCGGCGACGGCGGAGTCCACGCCTCCGGAGAGGCCGCAGATGGCGCGCTTGGTGCCGACCTGCTCACGGATGACGGCGACCTGCTCGTCGATCACATTGCCGGTGGTCCAGGTCGGCTCGATCCCGGCGCCCCGGTAGAGGAAGTGCTCCAGGACCTGCTGGCCGTAGGTGGAGTGCATCACCTCGGGGTGGTGCTGTACGCCGTAGAGCTTCTTCTCGTCGTTCTCGAAGGCGGCGACCGGGACCACGTCGGTGGAGGCGGTGACGGTGAAGCCCTCGGGCGCCGCCGAGCAGGCGTCGCCGTGGGACATCCACACCGGCTGCTCGGCCGGGGTGCCCTCGAAGAGGGTCGAACCGGGCTTGGTGACCTTCAGCGGCGTCCGCCCGTACTCACGGGCACCGGTGTTGTCGACGGTGCCGCCGAGCGTGGTGGCCATGAGCTGGAAGCCGTAGCACATGCCGAAGACCGGCACGCCGGCCTCGAAGATCTCCCGGTCCAGGCGGGGGGCGTTCTCGGCGTAGACCGACGACGGGCCGCCGGAGAGGATGATCGCCTTCGGCTTCTTCGCCAGCATCTCCGCCACCGGCATGGTGGACGGAACGATCTCGCTGTAGACCCGGGCCTCACGGACTCGACGGGCGATGAGCTGGGCGTACTGCGCGCCAAAGTCGACGACGAGTACGACGTCGGGCGCGGCAGCGGGGGACGCTGATGACACTGGCGGCCTTCCGGCGGTGGGGTTCGGTTGGACCAATTCTACCGAGATACGAAAACTCCCTCCCGTCTCACGATGCGACCGGGGCGGCGACGGTGGTGGCCGCCGGTTGGCCAGCGGGGGCCGCGCGGGCCATACTGACCCCATGCACAAGCAGCTCACCTCGGTCTTTACCTATGGCACCCGGCCCGTCCGGCTGCCATGGTCGTGCTGCTTGAGCCACTGA
>NZ_JBHVHF010000575.1:0-2003 GCF_042800315.1 Streptomyces sp. NPDC057638 | reverse complement strand
GGACCCGGACACCTGGGGTGTCCTGGCCCGGCCCTGTCGGCGGTGCGGGAGGGGGTTACGCCTTGGCGTCGCCCTCGACGGCCGCCTCGGCGGTCTCGGCGGCCGACTCGGTCTCGTCCTCGTCGTCCTCCAGGTCCACGACGTCACCGTTGGTGTCGGTGACCTTGGCGGACTCGACGACCAGCGCCAGCGCCTTGCCGCGGGCGACCTCGCCCACGAGCATCGGCACCTGGTTGCCCTCGACGACAGCCTGGGCGAACTGGTCGGGGCTCATGCCGGAGGAGGCGGCACGGCGCATGAGGTGCTCGGTGAGCTCCTCCTGGTTGACGTTGAGCTTCTCCTTGGAGACGAGCTCGTCCAGCAGGAACTGGGTCTTGATGCCCTTGACCGCGGCGTCCTTGGTCTCGGTCTCGAACTCCTCCTCGGTCTTGCCCTGGAGCTCCAGGTACTTCGCGAGGTCGAGGCCCATCTGGCCGAGCTGGTGGTGCTCCACGTTGTGCTTGCGGGTGTTGACCTCGTCCTCGAGGAGCTTCTCGGGGATCGGGATCTCGGCCAGCTTCAGCAGCTCCTCCAGGACGCGCTCCTGCGCCTGGGTGGCCTGGTCGTAGCGCTTCATGTTCTCCAGGCGCTTACGGCTGTCGGCCTTGAGCTCGTCCAGGGTGTCGAACTCGCTCGCGAGCTGGGCGAAGTCATCGTCCAGCTCGGGCAGCTCACGCTGGGCGACCGCGGTCACCTTGACGGTGATCTCGGCGTCCTTGCCCTGGGCGGAGCCGCCCTTGAGCTCCGAGGTGAAGGTGGCCTCGGCACCGGCCTCCAGGCCCGTGACGGCGTCGTCGATGCCGTCGAGCAGCTCACCGGAGCCGATGGTGTAGGAGACGTCGGAGGCGACGCCGTCGGCGAGCACCTCGCCGTCGACCTTGGCCTCCAGGTCGATGGTGACCACGTCGCCGTCCTTGGCGGCGCGCTCGACCGGCGCGGTGGAGGCGAAGCGCTCGCGGAGCTGCTCGACCGACTTCTCGATGTCCTCGTCGGTGACCTCGACGGCGTCGACGGTGACCTCGATGCCCGAGTAGTCCGGGATCTCGATGACCGGGCGGATGTCGACCTCGGCGGTGAAGTTCAGCGTCTCGCCGTCCTTCAGCTCGGTGATGTCCACGTCGGGCTGGCCGAGCGGGTTGAGGTCCGCCTCGTTGACCGCCTCGGTGTAGAACTTCGGCAGGGCGTCATTGACGGCCTCCTCCAGCACGGCACCGCGGCCGAACCGCTGGTCGATCACTCGGGCCGGGACCTTGCCCTTACGGAAGCCCTTGACCGTGACCTGCTGGTTGATCTTCTTGTACGCCGCGTCGAGGCTGTCCTTGAGCTCCTCGAAGGGCACCTCGACAGTGAGCCGAACCCGGGTCGGGTTCAGGGTCTCCACGGCGCTCTTCACGGTTCGGTCTCCTTGATGGCTGAATTCTGGGGTTCTGCCGTGTCCGCCGCAGGGACGGACCGGCTGATCGCGGCCCCGGGCCGCCGCCGCTGTTCCTCCCTCGGCTGACTTCGGTCTTCCGAAGTCCTCCGACTCGGTGGGGGGCATCGCCGGACACACGGGCACGCAGTTTGCATAGTAGCCGCACGCAGGATCGGCCCCACAATGCGATCTTGTGAGGCCGTGAGAGGACTGTGGTCGGGGTGGCCGGATTCGAACCGACGACCTTCCGCTCCCAAAGCGGACGCGCTACCAAGCTGCGCCACACCCCGTCGGTGCGACACGTAGGGTACATGTTCGCCGACAGCGCGAGCCCGTTATTACGGGGCGGTCTGGCGGGGTGTGCGGCACGGCCTCGCGACCCGCTAGGATGCTGCCCGTACCGCGTCACGCCAGGGGGTGTGACCTGCGGTGCGATGCTTGCGGGCGTAGCTCAATGGTAGAGCCCTAGTCTTCCAAACTAGCTACGCGGGTTCGATTCCCGTCGCCCGCTCTGCGCAGGACCGAAAGGCCCGGTCGCGAGATCACCGTC
>NZ_JBHVHF010000574.1:0-2010 GCF_042800315.1 Streptomyces sp. NPDC057638 | reverse complement strand
GCGCCACACCGCGCGGGGGCCGGTGGCCCGTCCCCGTCGTTCACCGGACGGAGGAGCGGAGCGCGGGTTCGCGGCCCACGCGGGGCGCGGTGGCGATGGCCGCCGCGGCCGCCGGGGCGACCACCGCCGTCGCGTACGCCACCTCGCCCAGGCCGACACCCGGCAGATACGCGTCCCGGCAGGCACCCCGTGGCAGCCGCGCCGGGTCCGCCGGGCCCGGCCCACCGAGCGCGTCCACGACGAGCGCGAACGCCAGCGCGTCGTACAGCAGCCCCATATGGGTCACCAGCCGGATCCCGCAGACATCCTGGAGCTTGATGTTCCGCGCGCCCTCCTTCACCGCCGTCCAGTACGGCGCGGCCACCAGGTCGTCACGGCTGTAGACCGAGGTGTACGAGACGGGGCCGGGCGTCTGGTCACCGGAGTTCAGCGCCCGCAGGAACGCCGACCCCGACCGCATCTGCCAGAGCGCGGGAGCGCAGCGGGCCGCCGCGCACACCAGATCGCCCGCGGCCACACCCCGCTCGGGGGTGCCGAGAGCGACCGCGTCGTCGACCGCGCCCCGCAGCCCCGGCCACCAGGTCAGCGCCCAGCGGATCTGGAGCCCGCCCTGGCTGTGCCCGACGACATCGACCGCGCGGCCCGTCGCCGCGCGCATCGCGGTGACGGCGTGCACCACGTACTCCACCGAGTCCTGGATGTCCCCCAGCGCCCCGCCCGGCAGATCGACCACACACACGTCGTACCCCCGCGCGCGGAGCGCGGGCGCGTACCCCCAGGACCACGACAGCTCCGCGTCCACGCCCGTGCCATGAACGAGCAGCACGGGTTCGCGGTCCGAGCGGAACTCCTCCGGACAGCTCAGGGCCGCCGCCAGCCGCTCGGGCGGTGTCCGCAGGGCCGGTCCGGGCTGATCCTCCGTGCTCGCGGCCCCGGAGCCGGTCCGCTCCTGCTGTGCCGCGACCGCGCCCGGTGACGCGCACAGTGCCACCGCCGTGAGCGCCGCCACCAGGGTCCGTCGTCCGTGCCGGGGGCGGCCGTGTCGTCGGTGTATCCGCATGAGGACTCCTTTGTCCGTTGTTCCGCTCTACCTTGTTTGCCGGGTTACGCCGGGTTACGCCGGGTTACGCCGGGTTTCGCTGGGCTTTGCCGGGCGTTGTCCGGGGAGTCGTGATCGGGAGTCCGCCGTCGTTCCAGGTGCCCTGGTCGGTGGCGGAGGGCGTGGTACGGGAGGGATGTGGCACGTCGTCGGGCGCGGCGGTACGCGGCTGGTACACGGCCATGCGGGGTGGCACGGGTCCCAGAGGGGGAAGTGAGCCGCTTCAGTAAGCGAGTTCACGTTAGGGAGAAATCACCTACAGGTCCATAGACCCAGCAGAAGACCGCCCGAGTCTTCCCAATGGCAGTACGTTTCGGATTCACTTAGGGCGAGTTGACATGCCGTCGGGGAGGGAGCCGGGATGGCGCGGGGACAGGGGAGTGCGCGGACCGTGGGCGAGGGACGGCCGTGGCCGGGTGCGGAGCGGGACAGCCGCGCCCCGGCGCCCATGGCACACGACGCCGGGCCGTCACTCCCGGACGGGGGGCTCGACGAGTTCTACCGGCTGATCGACACCTTGCTGGTCGCGGGGCGTGACTTCCGTCAGGCCCTGGACCGGATGGAGGGCGCCCTGCTGCTCCTGCGGGCGTCACGCCGCCCCGGACCGCCGCCCGTCGCCCTGGGCGGTGCGCACGCGAGGGAGGCGTGGAACGAGTTCTCCCGGACCCTGGGCGTCCTCAACGGCGCCGTCTGCGGGGCCAGGATCGAGGGCTACCGCGCCGCCGTCGACGACGGCAGCCTCACCCTGACCGAACTGGCCCGCGCCACCGGCCACTCACGGCAGCAGGTCACCCGGCTGGTGAACAAGGGGCGCGCGGCGCGGCACCCGGACTGAGCGGCGTATGTGCCGCCGCCCGCGGGAGCGGACACGTAGGACACCGCCCCGCCCGCCGGACCGGCGCATGTGACAC
>NZ_JBHVHF010000573.1:0-2010 GCF_042800315.1 Streptomyces sp. NPDC057638 | reverse complement strand
CCCGGGGGGGGGCTGCTTCTTTTTTTTTTACCCCCCTGCCCCCCGGGCAAACCCCCCCGAAACACCCCGCCGCAACTGGGGCCCGCACCCCGCGGGCGGCGGGGCACCCCCGCGCGCCCCCGCTCCGTCCCATCCACGCTCCCGTACGGGCGATGACGAACCCTCCTGAGAGCGAGGGGGAGTGACAGAGAGCGACGGAGAGCGACGGGGAACGCGGAGAGAAGGAGGAGCGGCCCGGTGAAGAGCGATCACGGCGGCCAGGACCGCCAGGATGACCATGATCACCACGACGGCCCGAGTGTCATCGGCCCCCGCACCTCGGCGGACGACGAGGAGCGGACCGCGCGCTCGCGCCGCTGGCGGCTGCCCCTGATCGCCGGGGTGGCGCTGGCGGCGGTGGTCGCGGGCGGTGGGGTCCTCGTCGCGACCGATCCGGGCGCGGCCCGGACGGCGGACGGCGAACGGACGCTGCCCGCCCCGGTGGCCACGCCCACATCGGCCATCGCCCCCGGGGAGCCCGCCCCGCTCAGCGCCGTCGGACCGGGCACGGTCTACGAGGTGAGGGCCGGGGCGCTGGGTCGGACGACGGGGCCGCAGCGCGCCGCGGTCCACCATGCCGACGGCTCCGGTGTTCCCGTGGCCGAGGTGACCCGGCTGGGCCGGGCGCTGGGGCTGACGGGCGCGCCGGAGCGGGACGGCCCGTACTGGCGGATCTGGGCCGACCGGGACGGTGCGGGGCCCGTGCTCCAGGTGCACAACGCGGGCGCGGGTGAGTGGATCTATCACGGGGGCGAGAACCGCCGCACCGGCGCGGGGTGCGTCCAGGGCACGGCCTGCCCGTCCGGCGTCGGTCTCGGTCCCGGGCTGGCGCGGCTCGCTCCGTCGCTGACGCCCGGAAAGCTGGACGAAGCGTGGGCCCGGCGGGCGGCGGCGCCCGTGCTGCGGGCGATCGGCATGGCGGACGCCCAGGTCACGGTGGAGGCGGCGCGCGGCCCCGGCCGTACCGTCACCGCGCGGGCCGTCGTCGGCGGACTGCCGGTGCACGGTCTCGGCGCCACGGTCGAGGTGGCGGAGAACGGCCGGGTCAGCCATGGCCAGGGGGCGCTGGACCGCTTCACCCGGGCCGGTTCCCCGGAGATCTTCACCGCCCAGGAGGCCATCGACCAGTCCAACAGCCACGCCCTGGCGGCGAGCGACGACCAGGTGACGGACTGTGCCGTACCGGTACCGCTGAGCGAGGGCGGCACCGCGAAGAACTCGACACAACCCCAGGAGGATGGCGCCTCCGTGTCCAGCGGGATCCTGCCGCAGAAGCCGGAGCCGCTGCCGGAGCCCGGGCGGCCGACGCCGCTCACGGCCCCCGGGCTGCCGGATCCCTGCGCCCAGCCCACCCCGGCCCAGCGGCAGCGGATGACGGTCACCCGCGCGGTGCTCGGGCTCTGGCACCAGTACCTGAACGGGCGGCCGACGCTGACCCCCGCCTGGCTGCTCACACTCCAGCCGCACGGGAAGGCGGCGAAGCCCTTCGAGTCGCCGCTGTCCGCGGTCGAGGCGCCTCCCGCCGGTTCGGTTCCCCCGGCGCCGCCGAACGCGCCGCCCGCGGCCCCCTCGCCACCGGACTTCCTCGGGTACACGGCCACGGGCCGGACGCTGACCCTCGCCTTCGAGGGCGGGGTGTGCGGCGGTTATACGGCGGAGGCCGAGGAGAGCGCGACGGAGGTACGGGTACGGAGGCACGAGAAGCCGTCGGACGGGGTCTGCGTCGCCCTCGCCGTCACCCGCACGGTGAAGGTCACACTGGAGAAGCCGCTGGGTGACCGGCGCGTGGTGGCCGACGAGTCCGGCCGGACCCTCCGGCTCGCGCCGAAGAGCCCGCCGCTGCGGATCCACAAGGGCGACCCGCCGCTGTAACGCGCCGCCGGGTCCCCTCGGACCGGGCGATTCCGTTCCTGTCCGCCTCCGTAGGCCCCGTACGGGGGCGCAGGCCCGTCCCCGTACGGGGCCTACGGC
>NZ_JBHVHF010000571.1:0-2045 GCF_042800315.1 Streptomyces sp. NPDC057638 | reverse complement strand
CCCCCGGCGCCCCACCCGGCGCCGGGGGACGGCGCGTTCACGCCGTCGGTCAGGTGTGCGTGATCACCTGCCGCCGTGTCAGCATGCGGGGCCAGGGATCGGGCGGAAGCGTCGCCCCCCGCGGGCCCCAGGGGCGCTGGCCATGATCCTCGGAGGAGGGGCCCGCGCAACGGGAGTGAACCGATGATTGTGACTGACTGGGTGGTGCGCCACGCCCTCACGGCGGCGGAGCACCAGGCCGAGTTCACCAGCCTCAGCTCACGCGGCTACCGTCCGCTGAGGATCGCGGGCTATGAACTCGGGGCACAGCCCCGGTACGCGAGTGTCTGGGCCGTCCAGGGCGGCAGTGACTGGCGGGCCCGCCATGGCATGACCGTCACCGACTACCAGGCCGCGATCACCGCGCAGTCCGCCGAGGGCTTCCGCCCGGTGGACCTGTCGGTCTTCCGCTCCGGTGGGCAGGTCCAGTTCAGCGTCATCTGGGAACGGGACCAGGGCCCTGAGTGGGTCGCCCGCCACGGCCTGACCGCCGCCCAGTACCAGACCCTCTCCGATGACCTCACCACCCAGGGCTACCGCCCGCGCTGTGTCTCCCCGTACGAGGACACCGGCGGCGAGCGGTTCGCCTGTCTCTGGGAGCGTGCCGCCGGTCCCGCCTGGTCGGCGCGGCACGGCCTGACCGCCGCCGAGTACCAGGTCGCCTTCGACACCCATCGCGACCAGGGGTTCCGACTGATCCGTACGGTGGGTCACCCCAGCGGCGGCTCCATCCGTTACGCGGCGATATGGGAGAAGTCGCCGGGACACGCCTGGACGGCCGCCCACTCCGTGGCCCACGCCGACTTCCCGGGCCATGTCGACACCAACCGTGCCGCGGGCCTGCGTCTGGTGGATGTCAGCGGCGTCCGTGACGGAACCTCGGCCCGCTACACCACCGTCTGGGAGGCCACCCCCGAGACCGCGGCGGGCGACGCCGCGGCCGCGCTGGTCGTACCCTTTATGCAGAAGTGGGCCGTGCCGGGACTCTCGTTCGCCGTCGCGCGCGACGGCGTGATCCGTTCCGCGCGCTCCTTCGGTTACGCGAACCGCGTCACCCGCGAGATCGCCACGCCGGACCACCGGTTCCGGGTCGCGAGCGTCAGCAAGCCGATCACCTCCACCGCCGTCCATCTCCTCATCGACCGGGGCCAGCTCTCCCTCACCGACCGCGTGTTCGGCACCGGAGCCCTGCTGGGCACCACCTTCGGAACCCAGCCCTACAGCGCGCGGCTGCGGGCGCTGACCGTGCGGCATCTGCTGGAGCACTCGGCCGGTGGCTGGATCAACGACGGCGCCGACCCCATGTTCCAGCAGCCGTCCCTCAGCCGGGACGCGCTGATCAGCTGGACCCTGGACAACCAGCCCCTGAACCAGGACCCGGGCACCACCTACGGCTACTCCAACTTCGGTTACTGCCTGCTGGGGCGGATCATCGAGCGCCGTACCGGACTCTCCTACGGGGAGTTCGTGCGTTCCTCCGTGCTCACCCCCGTCGGCGCCGGGCGGATGCTCGTGGCCGGTGCCACCGCTCGGGACCGGGCCGAGGCGGAGGCCGTGTACACCGGACTGAACGGCGCCTCACCCTACGGGCAGCGTGTCGACCGGATGGACGCCCACGGGGGCTGGGCGGCCACCCCCTCCGACGTCCTGCGGTTCTGTTTCACGGTCGACGGTCTGCCCGCACCGGCCGATCTGCTCCTGCCCGCCACCCGTACCGCGATGACGACGGCGTCGGCCGTCCGTCCGATCACCCCGACGACGGCGGGGTACGCCCGGGGCTGGGCCGTCAACAGCGCCGGGACCGTCTGGCACAACGGCACGCTCACGGGGACCCAGGCCATCCTGGTGCGCCCCTCCGACGGCCGTGCCTGGAGCGCCGTCTGCAACGCCGGCCGTCCCGGCACCGCCCTCGGCGGTGAACTGGACACCCTGATGTGGCAGGTGCAGCAGGTGGTCTGACCTCCCGTACCAGGCCCGGTCCGGCGCCCGCCCACCAGGGACGGGCG
>NZ_JBHVHF010000570.1:0-2075 GCF_042800315.1 Streptomyces sp. NPDC057638 | reverse complement strand
CCCTTCCGGGACCGCCGCCTCCGTCATGCCGTGGCGCCGCTCAGGCCCTGCCCGGGCCTAGTTGAACGAGTCGCCGCAGGCGCAGGAGCCCGAGGCGTTCGGGTTGTCGATGGTGAAGCCCTGCTTCTCGATGGTGTCCACGAAGTCGATGGAGGCGCCGCCGAGGTAGGGGGCGCTCATGCGGTCGGTGACGACCTTGACACCGTCGAAGTCCTTGATGACATCGCCGTCGAGCGAGCGCTCGTCGAAGAAGAGCTGGTAGCGCAGGCCGGAGCAGCCACCGGGCTGAACCGCGACGCGCAGCGCCAGATCGTCCCGGCCTTCCTGGTCCAGCAGCGCCTTGACTTTGGCCGCGGCGGCGTCGGAGAGGAGGATGCCATCACTCACGGTCTGGGTCTCGTCCGATACGGACATCTGCTTCATCACTCCCGGGATGGGTCTCCCCAGCCAGCGGCGGGGACATACGGAGACTGCTTGCCGACCGGTGCAACCGGCCCGGCCGTGCATTCATTCCGCGCGGGCGGCGCGGTTTTCCCCTTCATGCTCGCATACCGGCCCCCGGAGGGCCTCGTACCGCCGGTCGGTCCCGGACCCGGTGGGCGCGCGGTGGGTCCGGGATGGCCGAGGGACGAACGGCTGACGAACAGGGGATGCGTCACATTGACGCAATGGTCATCGTCAAAGTGACATAAAGCAGATATGATAGATAGCGTCAATTAGACGAAAAGTCTCTGCCAGAGAAAGAAAGGGTGTGTGTCGTGACCACCGCCCAAACCCGTACGGAGTCGCTCGACGTGCAGCCGACGCCGCTTGCCCTGCTGCTGCTCGGCCGCGAGGCCGACCCCCGGAGCGAGCGCGGTGTGGAGTGTCCCGGCGATCTGCCGTCCCCGTCCGACCCCGATCTGGTGGAGCGCGCCCGTGCGGCCAAGGAGAAGCTCGGCGACCGGGTCTTCGTCCTCGGCCACCACTACCAGCGCGACGAGGTCATCCAGTTCGCCGATGTCACCGGCGACTCCTTCAAGCTGGCGCGGGACGCGGCGGCCCGGCCCGCCGCGGAGTACATCGTCTTCTGCGGTGTGCACTTCATGGCCGAGTCGGCGGACATCCTGACCTCCGACGACCAGAAGGTGGTCCTGCCCGATCTCGCCGCCGGATGCTCGATGGCCGATATGGCCACCGCCGAGCAGGTCGCCGAGTGCTGGGACGTCCTGACGGACGCGGGCATAGCCGAACAGGTGGTGCCCGTCTCCTATATGAACTCCTCGGCCGACATCAAGGCGTTCACCGGCAGGCACGGCGGCACCATCTGCACCTCCTCCAACGCCAAGCGCGCCCTGGACTGGGCCTTCGAGCAGGGCGAGAAGGTGCTCTTCCTGCCCGACCAGCACCTGGGCCGCAACACCGCCGTCCGGGACATGGGCATGTCGCTGGACGACTGCGTGGTCTACAACCCGCACAAGCCGGGCGGCGGGCTGACCGTGGAGCAGCTCCGCGCCGCGAAGATGATCCTGTGGCGGGGCCACTGCTCGGTCCACGGACGGTTCTCGCTGGAGTCGGTGGCGGACGTACGGCGGCGGATCCCCGGCGTCAATGTGCTGGTCCACCCGGAGTGCAAGCACGAGGTCGTCGCGGCGGCGGACCAGGTGGGCTCCACGGAATACATCATCAAGGCCCTGGAGGCCGCCCCGGCGGGCTCGGCATGGGCGATCGGCACCGAGCTGAACCTGGTGCGGCGGCTCGCCAACGCCCACCCGGACAAGGAGATCGTCTTCCTCGACCGGACCGTCTGCTTCTGCTCCACCATGAACCGGATCGATCTGCCGCATCTGGTCTGGACGCTGGAGTCGCTGGCGGAGGGCACGCTGGTCAACCAGATCCAGGTGGACCAGGAGACGGAGAGCTTCGCCAAGCTGGCGCTGGAGCGGATGCTCGCGCTGCCGTAGGTCATGCCGCACCGGGTCGGCGGCCCGCCCTCCCGTACGTCTCCACCCCCAGGTGGAGCCTCTCCACCCCCGGCGGTCGAGGCGACCACCCACGGGTGGGGGAACGGCGCCCGGCCCGGCACCCATCACGGG
>NZ_JBHVHF010000569.1:0-2079 GCF_042800315.1 Streptomyces sp. NPDC057638 | reverse complement strand
ATCGACGGACCGGCCTTCTCCCGGTGGGCGATACTGGGTTCGAACCAGTGACCTCTTCGGTGTGAACGAAGCGCTCTCCCACTGAGCTAATCGCCCGGGAACGGACTGAACCATACAGGCCCGGAGCGGCTGCCTTCAAATCCCTTCAGCGCGACCGCAGCAGCGCGCTCAGCCCGCGCCGCCCCGAACGCATCATGGCGGCGTGATTGGCCCTCAGCACCGGACGGCAGAGCGGGGCCCACCGTCCGAGCAGGGGCTTACGCAACCGGACCGCCTGTTCCATGTCGAGCCGGGTGCCGCCGCGCCGCTCCAGCAGCGTCCACCGCGCCCAGCCCTCCAGGTCGCCGGTGAGCACCAGGTCGATCATCCGGGACCGGAGGTCGCGGGGCCGGGCCCGCACGGTGACCGTGAGCTCCCAGGGAAGGCGGGAGCGGAACCGTACCTGTCCGCTCCGGTCGGTCAGCGGGGTGACCGACCGGACCTGTGGCCACCAGCGGGGATACTCCTCGGCGCGCTCCAGGACGGCGAGTACGGCCTCGGGGGCCGCGGGCAGCTCCCAGACGCTGTGGAAGCGGTAGTGACCCCAGTCCATGACCCTCCCGCCGTCCGCCGCCGTCCGGCCGGCGATCCCGCCGCGAGTATCCACCACCCGCCACGGAAAACGGTCAATCGCGATCAAACACAGTCCGGCGCGGGCCCGGACACGCCACGGACCGGGCGCACGACAAGGGCCCGGAGACTCGATGGAGTCTCCGGGCCCTTGGATCCGGTGGGCGATACTGGGTTCGAACCAGTGACCTCTTCGGTGTGAACGAAGCGCTCTCCCACTGAGCTAATCGCCCGGACGCACCGCAAACATTACCGCATGTCAGCGGGTGCCTCTGACCGGTTCCGATCAGTACTTGATCTCCCAGGGAAGGGCCAGTCCGAACTTCCAGAGATAGATCCCCGCGAGCACCGCGCAGATGACGACGCCGATCGTGGTGAGGATGATGTTCCGGCGCCGCACCCGGGGGTCGAGCGCCCGCTGGGCCGCCTCACTGACCTTCCGCTTGGTCCAGCGGAGCACCAGCTGCGCCCAGACGAACTCGGTCGCCCAGATCGCCATACCCGCGAAGATCACGACCCAGCCGGGCCCGGGGAGCACCAGCATCGCCGCGCCCGCCGCCACGACGGCGAGACCGACCACGAAGACACCGACCTGCCAGCTGATGTGCAGGGTCTTGCGGGCCTTGATGAACTCCGGGGCACGCGAGCCCAGGGGCTTGCCGTCCCCCTGCCCGCCGTCCGCGGCCGACTGGTCCTTCGCCGCTCTCACCTCATCAGCCTCAGCCGTCACAACAGCTTCAGTTTGGTTACTCCCCGTGTTCATATAAGCCAATCTACCGGACCCGGCGTAGTCACCGGAATGGTCCTGGGGAACGAAGAATCACTCCGCCGTTAGGGGTACCTAAACGCACCCAAAACCCTCAGAGGGGTTTACAACGGCACCGTTGGTGGCATGTCGATTTCGCCGACGTGCGAATCCCCGAGCGCACACTGAGCGAAAGGCCCTGGCGCTTATGAACACCACGGTCAGCTGCGAGCTGCACCTGCGCCTCGTTGTATCGAGCGAGTCCTCACTGCCTGTACCCGCGGGCCTGCGGTATGACACGGCCGATCCCTACGCCGTGCACGCCACCTTCCACACCGGAGCCGAGGAGACGGTCGAGTGGGTCTTCGCCCGCGATCTTCTCGCCGAGGGCCTGCACCGGCCCACCGGCACCGGCGACGTCAGAGTCTGGCCGTCCCGCAGCCACGGCCAGGGAGTCGTCTGTATCGCACTGAGCTCCCCTGAGGGAGAAGCACTGCTGGAGGCCCCGGCACGGGCCCTGGAGTCGTTCCTGAAGCGGACCGACGCGGCGGTGCCACCGGGCACCGAGCACCGTCACTTCGATCTCGATACGGAGCTCTCGCACATCCTGGCCGAGAGCTGAGCCAGACCGCGAGCTGCTCGGCGCCGTCCTACTCGGGGAGACGGCGCCGTGCGGAACCTTCCCCATGGCGGACCATCGGCGCCGTCATCGCGTATTCCCGCGC
>NZ_JBHVHF010000568.1:0-2100 GCF_042800315.1 Streptomyces sp. NPDC057638 | reverse complement strand
GTCCCCCGACATCTACAAGCGCAGGGAAGGCGGGAAAGAAACGGTCCGCGGGCACAGGCCCGGGGGGACACCCCGCCGCACCCGACCAACCCGTACGACCAACCGGAGAAGAAGATGAACCCGCAGCCGTCCGCCACCGTCACCGACCACGTCATCCCGGCCGAGGCCCAGGGCCAGGCGGTGAACGACGTCGCCGCACTCGTCCACCGCGCGGCCCAGCGCGACGAACTCACGGAAGAAGCCATCCTGAGCGACCTGTCCGACGCGATGCTCGGCGCCGTGTACCTGGGGTACGCGCTCGCCGTCGCCCAGGACCTCACCGGCCAGGCCAGGGAGGACGCCGCTCGCCGCACGGCCTACCAGAAGCTCTGCGAGGGGGGCGCGCCCGGCTTGGCCTACCGGACCGTGCTGAGGCTCTGGGGACGCCCCCGACGCCGCCGTGCGACCTCGGCCCCGGGAGTGTGAACCCCACCCAAGTATGGTAGAATAATTAATGTCGAAACGGGGAGGGCAAGCCTCGCGGCGACCACCACGACCAACGAGCTCAAGGAGATCCCCATGGCAGGCCGTCCCTTCAGTCAAGTCGCAACCGGGCCAACGCTCGACGCGGCGTTCCGCGAAGCGGTGGCGGAAGCGCAGCGTGAGTACGGTGCCCATTCGTACTCCGGCACGATCGGAATGAAGCAGGAGGTCACGCTCATCGACGAACCGCCGAGGGAGGAGGGGGACGCGCGCCTTCGCGTGGAGAGGCTGCTCGACCTGGACGACAGCCGCATCCGGAACAAGTGGGGTCCGGCCGGCGCCCTGCCGCTGCACCCGGTCGGCGGTTGCCCGGCGTGGCTCCTGTTCGGTTGGGCTGCAAGCTGATGGCGCTCACCGGGGTCCAGCCCCTCCTCGACCGCCCCCGCAGCCTTTCCGGAGGTGAGCGGTGAGCGCCCTGCCCGAGGCGGCCGCCGTGTCCGCCCGTCCCGCCGAGCGGCGCTTCCCCCGCTTCTGGGGGCGGCGCCAGCCCTCGACCCCGCCGTACGCGGAACTCGACTGCGCCTGCGGCGTGCGCATCTCCGCCGCCGGACTCGTGGGAGTGCTGGCCACCCGGAAGAGCATCTTTCATCACAAGTGCCGGAACGAGCCTGCCCCCGCCGCCCCGGACGCGACGAAGCCGTAGGGCCCGGCGGCGAAGCCGCAGCGCCCGGAGGGAGGGTACGTGGCTGTTCTGAACTACCGCATCATGCCGGTTTGGCCCGACGAGAGGCAGCCGGGCCCCCGCCAGCGCGGAGTCAGGCGGCGTCGCACGCACCGCTGGAACCGTCGGGAGGCGAAGCGCGCCGAAGAGAGGCTGTGGCGCCGGGAGCTCCGGGTTGACACGCATCATCAGAACAGGTAAATTAGTATACGTCGGAACGGGGAGGGCAAGCCCCGGTCCGAGCACCATGAACACCCCGATCAAGGAGTCCGCATGTCTACCCCCGACCGTCGCCACATCATCGTCATCCTCGACCGCTCGGGCAGCATGAACCGGGTCCGCGAGGACACCGAGGGCGGTCTGAACGCCCTGCTCGACGAGCAGCGCCAGGTGAACCGCGAGGGCACCACCGTGACCCTCGTCCAGTTCGACGACGAGGTCGAAACCGTCTACAGCGGCAAGCCGCTGACGGAGATCCCCGCCTTCTCCTTCCAGCCGCGCGGGATGACCGCCCTCATGGACGCCGTCGGCACCACGGTGTGGAAGGAGGAGAGCCGCATCGGCAAGCTGCCGCCCTCCGAGAGGCCGTCCGAGGTCATCCTCGTGATCCTCACCGACGGCAAGGACAACGTGTCCAGGCAGTATGAACCGGGACTGGTCCGTCACCTTCTCGACGGAGTCGCGGGCCGGGGCTGGACGACCCTGTTCCTCGGGGCCAACCAGGACGCCTTCGAAGTCGCGGGAGGTCTGGGCGTCTCCCGGGCGACCACGATGAGCTTCGACACGAGCCGGACGCAGGACACCCTCACCGCGACGGGCCACATGATCGCGCGCGGCACCCGCACCGGAGAGTTCACCTTCTCCGGCGAAGAGCGGTCCGCAGCCTCCCGTACGGGCGAGTAGGCCCGCCGTACGGC
>NZ_JBHVHF010000567.1:0-2104 GCF_042800315.1 Streptomyces sp. NPDC057638 | reverse complement strand
TCGCTACTCGCTGGAGCAGAAGACTCAGCCGAAGAGGTTGTACGCCTGCCAGCCCGACCCGAAGTCGACGCGCGGCAGGAACTTGCCGTCGCCCTTGCCCGGGTAGAGCCAGAGCTTGCCCTTGGTGTCACGGGCGAGGATGTCGGCGACGTTGTCGCTGTTGACGTCGCCCGTGGTGACGAGGGCGTTCATCGAGCCGAAGAGGCCGACCAGGACCGGAGTGGCGAACGGCTTGGCGGCCACGCCAGTGCCCTTGTAGAGGTAGGTCTTGCCGTCCGAGGCGCGGGCGAAGACATCCGCCTTGCCGTCGTTGGTGAAGTCACCGTGGCCACGGACCATGGTGAAAGAGCCCCAGCCCGTGCCGACGCGGACCGGCGCGCTGAAGCCGCCGTCACCCTTGCCGGGGTAGACACGCAGGGTGCCGGTGGAGTCGACGGCGAGCATGTCGGGCAGCTCGTCGCCGGTGACATCGCCCGGGGTCACGATGTGCTTGTGCTTACCCCAGCCCTTGGCGACCAGCTTGGCCGACCAGTCGTTCTTGGAGGGGACATAGCGCGACCAGTAGATGTCACCCTTGGAATCGCGGTAGAGCAGGTCCTCGTTGTCGTCACGGTTGAGGTCGGTCTGGAGCGTGAGACTCCAGCCGGGGATGTTGCCGTGGTTCGCGCTGGAGCGGACCAGCTTCTTGACGCTGGAGGTCCAGCTGAAGAGGCGGTTGTCCGAGGTACGGCGGGAGAGCAGGTCGGCGGTGTGGTCACCGTTCCAGTTGGCGTCGTCGACCCGTGCCTGGAAGGCCGCCGAGTACGTCGAGAACTTCGCGTACACGCCGTACTTGCCCTCGGCGACGCAGTCCGGGTCGCCCCACGAGACGATGCCCGCGAGACGGCCGCCGACGACCAGCGGGCCGCCGGAGTCACCGTGGCAGGTGGTCTCGCTGGTCTCGTCCTGACCGGTCGGCGCGGCACCGGCGCACAGCATCTGCCCGGCGACGAACTTCGCCACGCCGGACGGGTACGCCGCCTTGCACTTGGTGTCCGAGACGACGTCGGCGTCCGCGACCTTCAGGGTGTCGGAGCTACCGTCGCCGAGGCCGGTGCCCGTGCGGCCCCAGCCGTAGACCTTGCCGTCCGTGCCCGACTTGTAGATCGCGGTGTCGGTGGGCTGCGCCAGCGGCAGCGGCTTGATGGTGGTGGGCTTGTCGAGCGTCAGCACCGCGACGTCGTTCTCAAGCGAGTACGGGTCGTACTTCGTGTGATGCCACTGACGGACGACCCCGTACGGTGTGCCACCGAAGTACTTCGGGGTCGCCTCGCTGTAGTCGGCCGCCTTGGTCGCCCCCAGGACGACCTCGCCGGTCTCCTTCCACTTGACACCCTCGACACAGTGCGCCGCCGTCGCGATCTTCGTCGGGGCGATCACGGCGCCGCCGCACGAGTACAGGTCGCCGTCGACCACGAAGTACAGCTGTGCCATCCACGGCGCCGCCGAGATCGTGGTCTCCTTACCACCGATGATCCTGGCGTTCGGGTTACCCCCGACCAACGACTGTGTCTGGGCGTCGCCCACCGGGATACCCGACTTCGCCGGCTTCGCCTTGGTGAGCTTGCGGACCACCTTCTCCCGCTGCTCCTGGGACTGCTCGGCGGCCGAAGCCCCCGCGCCCGCCCCGGGAACCTCGTCCGCCGTCGCGGGCGAGGCGACGGTGATGACCCCGCCCACCAGCGCTACGGCGGCGCCCAGGGCCCCTGCCGTCACTCCAACTCGGCGCTTGCGCCGACCATCACGGGTGCGTATCTGCACGCGAAAAACCCCTCGGGTGGTACCGGTGGGAAACGCGACCGCCCCACCGGGAAATTGCTGCCGGTGGAGCGGGAAGAGACATGACGGCGGGCCGACCCCCGGGGCTCAGGCCCCGGTCGGCACCGCGAGATCCCCCGGGTATCCCCCCTGGACCCCGGACCCCCACCTATGGTCAGCCGATCATATGTACGACGGCTGTTGATTGGCCAGTGACACACGGGGCGAGAGGAAAAACTGAGGCTCCGGGGGCCAGCGCACGAAGAAACGGGCATGAAGAAACGGGATCGCCCCGCCACCTCAGAGT
>NZ_JBHVHF010000566.1:0-2129 GCF_042800315.1 Streptomyces sp. NPDC057638 | reverse complement strand
GCCCTCTGTTCACGAGGGCGTGCGCCGCCTCCGCCGTACCGGAGTGGTGGCGCGGGTCAGCGCAGGGCCGCGTACCCCGGCCGGATGACCTCGTCGATCAGCCGGCGCCGCTCCGGCAGCGGCGCGAACGCCGACTCCATCGCCGCGACCGTCAGCTCCTCGAAGACCTCGGGACCGTAGCCGAACGCCTCCGTCATATGCGCGAACTCCTGGCTCATCGTGGTCCCCGACACCAGCCGGTTGTCCGTGTTGAGCGTGACCCGGAAGTCCAGACGGCGCAGCAGGTCGATGGGGTGGCTGGCGTAGTCCTTGGCGGCACCGGTCTGGAGGTTGGAGGTCGGGCAGACCTCCAGCGGGACCCGGTTGTCGCGCAGGAAGGCGGCCAGCTCGCCCAGGGTCGCCGTGCCGTCCTCGTGGACGGTGATGTCATCGGCGATCCGCACCCCGTGGCCGATCCGCTCGGCGCCGCAGATCTGCACCGCCTCATGGATCGACTCGACCCCGGCGGCCTCGCCCGCGTGGATGGTGAAGTGGCAGTTGTGCCGCTTGAGGTGCTGGAAGGCGGGCAGATGGCGGGCGGGCGGGTTACCGGCCTCGCCCCCGGCGATATCGAACCCGGCGACCCCGGCGTCCCGGTGGGCGACCGTGAGCTCGGCTATCTCCAGTGAGCGGTCGGTGTGCCGCATCCCGGTGAGCAGCGCGCGGACCGTGATCCGGCCACCGGTACGGCGCTCGCCCGCCCGGAAGCCGTCGTTCACGGCGGTGACGACCTCGTCCAGGGTCAGCCCGCGCTCCAGATGCTGCTCGGGCGCGTAGCGCACCTCCGCGTAGACGACCCCGTCGGCGGCCAGGTCCTCGGCGCACTCGGCGGCGATTCGCTCCAGGGCGGACCGCGTCTGCATCACGGCGCAGGTGTGCGCGAAGGTCTCCAGATACCGCTCCAGCGAACCGGAGTCCGCCGCCTCACGGAACCACACGGCCAGCTCGGCCGGGTCCTCGGTGGGCAGTCCCGGGTAACCGTGCTCGCGGGCCAGCTCGACGATGGTCTCGGGGCGCAGCCCACCGTCGAGGTGGTCGTGGAGAACGACCTTGGGCGCGCGAAGGATGTCAGACAGATGCATGCGATGGGAGTGTACGGGAGGGTTCGGGCCCCTTCTGACCTGCGACGGGGTGGGGTGATCAGCGCCACGTGAGGCTCCGGCCACAGCCGCCGTCGCCCCTCTGGGGAACCTACGAATACCGGTCGGCTCACTCGTACGGACGTACTACGGCGGGCCCGGCGGACGGCCGCGAGCCATGCTGGGGAACATGAGAGCCAAGGACCGGGGCGGGCGGGTACGCGAGTGGTTCACCCCCGCGCGGACGGTGGGTCTGGTGCTGGCGGCCCTGGCCGTCGTCCTCATCGTGGAGAACACCCGCGAGATCGAGATCCGGCTGATCGTGCCGGTGGTCACGATGCCGCTCTATCTCGCGCTGCTGCTGATGTTCCTGCTCGGGGTGGTGTGCGGCGGACTCTACTTCCGCCGCTCCCGAGGAGGTGAGCCCGGAGGCCGCCGAACCCGGCAGTCGTAGGACAGCGGCAGCGACAGGCAGCGCCCTGGCCCGTCACGGTCGCACCGACGGCAACCGCGGCAGCCGGGCTCCGGTGGCATGTTCGGGGGGTGCAGGGTCGCCCCCGCAGGGAGTGGCGGGGCAACGAGGTCTCGTGGAACTCGGGCGTCTCGTCCGCCGCTCCCGAGGAGGTGAGCCCGGAGGCCACCGAACCCGGCAGCCGAAGGACAGCGGCAGCGACGGGCTGCGCTCTGGCCCGTCACGGTCGCACCCGCCGGTACCGACGCGGCCGGGCTCCGGTGGCATGTTCGGGGGGTGCAGGGTCGCCCCCGCAGGGAGTGGCGGGGCAACCAGGTCTGGCGGAACTCGGGCGTCTCGTCCGCCGCTCCCGAGGAGGTGAGCCCGGAGGCCGCCGAACCCGGCAGCCGAAGGACAGCGGCAGCGACAGGCAGCGCACCTGCACCCCGCCGCGCCGCCTGCACCCCGCCGCGCCGCCTGCACCCCGCCGTGCCGCCTGCACCCCGCCGTGCCGCCCGCACCCCGCCCCGCCGCCCGCACCCCGCCGCGCCCCGCCGCCC
>NZ_JBHVHF010000565.1:0-2132 GCF_042800315.1 Streptomyces sp. NPDC057638 | reverse complement strand
GCCGCGCTCTCCGCCCCCAGGGAGCGCAGCAGCGCCACGGTCTGGAGGACGTCCTCCCAGCTGCCGGGTTCGGTGGCGTCGATCCGGCTGAGCCGGGCGAGCAACTCCGTCTCCTGGGCGATGCGTTCACGCGTCTGGCGGATGAGGTCGTCGACGAGCGCGACGGGCGCGAAGCCGGGATCGTCCAGCGCGCGTCCCGCGTCCCGCAGCGACAGCCCGAGGGACCGCAGGCTCTCGATGTGGAAGAGGCGCCGGACGTCCGCGGCGGAGTACTCCCGATAGCCACCCTCGGTACGGGCCGAGGGCCGCACCAGGCCGAGGGACTCGTAGTGCCTGAGCATGCGGGCGCTGACCCCGGACCGCCGGGCCACCTCACCGATCAACACCGTTCGTCACTCCTCCGCGCCGGTTGTGCCGAGGGCCACTATGCGCTTCGCCTCCTCGATCGCGAACGCGAACCCGGCATCCGGGTCGCGCGCGAGCCGTTCCGTGGCGATGGCGTGCTCCCGTACACCGGGGTCGGAGTGCCGTGTCGCGCCGCGCAGGACCGGTGTGCTCCCCTCACCCAGCGCGATCAGTGCCCGGCTGAGGCTCAACCGGGTCTCCAGCCCGCCGCGCCCGAGCTGGGTCACCAGCACGGCGGCCAGCCCGGCCTCCGCACCGGCGGGCACCAGGATGGCCGCCGTACGCCAGGCGGCCCGCGCCACCTCGTCGTCGGTGTCGGTGAGCAGCGCGCGGGTGATCGAGGGCCATGCCTCCCGGTCCCCGATCTTGGACAGGGTGTGCAGTGCCTGGCTCCGCGCCCGCGGACGCTCCGAACGGAGTTCACCGAGGAGCCGTGGCACCGTCACCGCGGGCGTGTGGCGGGTCAGCGCCCAGGTCAGCATGTCCCGTACGAAGAACTCGGGCTCGATCGCACAGCGCTCCACGAGCGGGTCGACGAACGCTGTGGCCGGGGCCGTGCCGATCGCCAGCGCCGCCTGGAGCCGCACCGTCGCGCTCTCGTGGGCCAGCCCTCGCAGGGCTCGCGCGGTCCTCGCGTCCACCGTGTTCTGCGTGTTCTGCGTGTTCTGCGTGTTCTGCGTGTTCTTTCGAGGGTTCGCGTCGTCTTGGGTCACGGTCATCCGGACCACCTCCTCCGCATCAGTGAAGTGGTTGTCACAGTGACAAGGTCAAGCGGAACCACCCCTCTGAGGTGCTCGAACGGCCTCCGCCGCGCCGGACGCGCACCGTCGCCCGATCGCACACCGCCGCCGTGCGTCACTCCGCCGTTGTCGGGTCCTCCGGCATCACCCGCTCGGTCAGCGGTCGCCGGACCCGCCCGGTGCGCGGGCGGGCCCACAGAGCGCTCAGATGCTCGTGCAGGACGTCCCCGGCCTCCGCGGCGGTCAGATGGCCGATGAGTACGTGGGTGGTGAGGCCGTCGGCGAGGGCGAGCAGGGCGCGGGCCTCGCGCACTGGATCCCCGGAGCCTCCGCCGCCCGGACTCTCCGAACCGCCTCCGCCGCCCGGACCGTCCCCGGCCGCCTCCGTGATCAGCCGGACGACGAGGTCCTGGAGCGCCGTGTAACTGGCCCTGAGCGGACCGGCGAGCGGCTCGCTGACGACGGCCTGGGCGACGAAGGCGAGCCAGCCCCGTGCCTCGGCGCGGTGTTCCTCACGCAGCAGGGCGATCTCGGTGGCCGCGTGCCCCAGTGCGGTGGCGGCCGACTGCGCCGGGCTCGCGGCCAGCCGCTCCCGTACGCGTTCGGTGACGCGCTCGCCGACATGGCCGACGGCGAACAGCAGCATCTCGTCCTTGCCGCGGAAGCAGCGCTGAACGGCTCCCAGGGAGACCTGTGCGCGGGCCGCGACATCGCGCAGATCGTCGGACGCGCGTTCCGGGAGGACCTGTGTCTGGCCGCCGCCCAGGAGATCGAGGACCGGCTGGGCGTCCTCACCCCGGTCGACCCGCGCGCCGGGGTCCCGTCCGCCGCCCGGTAGCCCGGCACCGCGAAGCCGCCCCGGTGGTCCGGTGCCGCGAACCTCGCGGCCCGGCCACCGCGAAGCCGTACGGATCCGATGCCGCGAAGCCGTACGGATCCGATGCCGCGAGGGCCCGCCGTTCCCGTACCACCAGGGCGGTACGGGAA
>NZ_JBHVHF010000564.1:0-2136 GCF_042800315.1 Streptomyces sp. NPDC057638 | reverse complement strand
GTTCCGGGGGCGGGCGGCCCCACCGCTCAGCCGCTCTCATCACCGCCGCACGGACGGCCGTACGGTCCGGACACGTACGGTTCCGACCCGTACGATTCGGACCGCCATCCTCATACCCCTGCCCCACGCCGAACGCCTGACGGCTGCCCTGGCGGCTCGCCACACCGTCGAAGGCCCCCGAAGACCTCCCGGAGCCTTACGAGACGTGGTGCCCCCATCACGCGGCGCCACGGCCCGCTAGCCGTCCGGGCGAAACACCCGACTGGGCCTGGAAGGGGCGTACGAGATCACTCGCCGGGAGCCGGGGCGCACGGTGCCGCCCGCGGACGCCGGAAGCACGGGACCAGGACTCGTACGGGACCAGCGCAGGGCTCGTACGGAACGGCGCAGGACTCGTACGGGACTACTCGCCCCGCTTGGGCCGCCACACCACCAGCGCGCTCGCCTGCTGCACGTCCTGGTACGGGACCAGGTCCCGCCGGTAGGACGCGTGCACCTGCGCCTCGCGCTGCTGCATCGCGGCCGCCGCGCCCTCCAGCGCCGCCGACAGCTCGGCGACCCGGGACTGGAGCGCGGCCACCTGGTGCTCCAGCTCGATGATGCGCTTGATGCCCGCGAGGTTGATGCCCTCGTCCTGGGAGAGCTGCTGCACCGTGCGCAGCAGTTCGATGTCGCGTGCGGAGTAGCGCCGTCCGCGCCCCGCCGTGCGGTCCGGTGAGACCAGCCCGAGCCGGTCGTACTGCCGCAGGGTCTGTGGGTGCAGCCCCGAGAGCTGAGCCGCCACCGAGATCACGTACACCGGGCTCTCGTCGGTCAGTTCGTACGGGTTACGGCGCCTTCCGTCCATCTCCCTCATGCTCCCTTCGCGGCCTGGAACAGCTCGGCCCTCGGGTCGGCGTCCGCGGTGGCTTCGCGGTACGCCTCCAGCGCTTCCTTCGCCTTGTCGCTCAGGTCCTGCGGAACCGCCACCTCCACGGTGACGAGCAGATCGCCCCGGGTGCCGTCCTTACGGACCGCGCCCTTGCCGCGAGCGCGCATGGTGCGCCCGTTGGGGGTGCCCGCGGGCAGCTTCAGGGTGACCGGCGGCCCGCCGAGGGTCGGCACCCTCACCTCGCCGCCGAGCACGGCCTCCGGGTAGCTGACCGGGACCGTGACGGTCAGGTTGTCGCCCTTGCGGCCGAAGACCGGGTGGTCGCCGACATGGACGACGACATAGAGGTCGCCGGCCGGGCCACCGCGCTCGCCCGGCGCTCCCTTGCCGCGCAGCCGGATCCGCTGCCCGTCGGAGACGCCCGGCGGGATCCGTACGCTCATCGTCTTGGAGGAGCGGGCGCGCCCGCTGCCCTTGCAGACCTCGCACGGGTCCTGGGCGATCAGCCCACGGCCCTTGCAGTCCACACACGGGTCGGTCAGCGAGAACGAGCCGCTGCCCCCGCGCGAGACCTGTCCGGTGCCGACACAGGTCGGGCAGACCCTGGGCGTGCCGTTCTTGTCACCGGTGCCCGAACACGCCTTGCACGCGGCCGAGCTGGACATCCGCAGCGGGACCGTGGCCCCGTCGACGGCCTCGGTGAAGCTGAGCGTCACCTCGGACTCGATGTCCTGACCACGGCGCGGCTGGGTCCGGGTGGTGGTGGAGCCGGGGCCGCCGCCCCGGTTGAACAGCCCGCCGAACACATCGCCGATACCGCCGCCGAAGCCGCCGGGCTGCGGTCCGCCCTGGGCGCCCCCGAAGAGGTCCCCCAGGTCGAAGTTGAACGTGGAGCCGCCCGCGCCGGGACCGGCGCGGAACCCGCCGTTGCCGAAGAGGGCGCGGGCGTCGTCGTACTCCTTGCGGCGCTTGGGGTCGCCGAGGATGTCATTGGCCTCGGAGATCTCCTTGAACCGCTCCTCGGCCTTGGAGTCGCCCTTGTTGGCGTCCGGGTGGAACTCGCGGGCGAGCTTCCGGTACGCCTTCTTGATCTCGGCCTCGGTGGCGTCCTTGGGAACGCCGAGAACCTTGTAGTAGTCCTTCTCGACGAAGTCCTTCGTACTCATCGACGTCCCTCCTTCCGGCCGGCCTCAGTGATCCGTGCCGTCCGCGCGCTCGGCGCGCGATCCGGCGCGCCCGCCGATGCCGGCGCGCCCCTCACGCTC
>NZ_JBHVHF010000563.1:0-2152 GCF_042800315.1 Streptomyces sp. NPDC057638 | reverse complement strand
GTCTGTCACCGCACGCGGTGACGGACCCCGGCGGCCAGAGCCGTCCCCGGAGCCTCAGAAGAGCGCGCTGTAGGCGTTGAGCGCGGGCTGACCCCCCAGATGGGCGTAGAGCACGGTCGACCCCGCCTCGATCTCGCCCGAACCGACCAGGTCGATCAGCGCGGCCATCGACTTCCCCTCGTACACGGGGTCGGTGATCATGCCCTCCGTACGGGCGGCGAGCCGCATCGCCTCCAGCGTCGACGCGTCGGGGACGCCATAGGTACCGGCGTGGTAGCGCTCGTCCAGTTCGATGTCCCGCTCGGTCAGTTCCCGCTCCACCCCGATCAGGGCGGCGGTGTTCCGGGCGATCCGGCCGATCTGCTCCCGGGTGCGTTCCGGTGCGGCGGAGGCGTCGACACCGAGGATCCGGCGCGGACGGCCCCCCTCCTCCGCCAGGGCGGCGAAGCCCGCGACCATTCCGGCCTGGGTGGAGCCGGTCACGGAACAGACCACGATGGTGTCGAAGAAGACGCCCAGCTCCCGCTCCTGCGCGGCCAGCTCATAGGCCCAGTTGGCGAAGCCGAGGCCGCCGAGCGGATGGTCGGAGGCCCCGGCGGGGATGGCGTAGGGGTAGCCGCCGCGCTCCTCGACCTCGTGCAGCGCCCGCTCCCAGCTCTCCTTGATCCCGATGTCGAAGCCCGCGGGCTCCAGCCGCACCTCCGCGCCCGCGAGCCTGCTGAGCAGGATGTTGCCGACCTTGTCGTAGACGGGATCGGGCCACTCCACCCAGTCCTCCTGGACGAGCACGCAGGAGAGCCCGGCCCGGGCGGCGACGGCCGCGACCTGGCGGGTGTGGTTGGACTGGACCCCGCCGATGGAGACCAGCGTGTCGCAGCCCTGGGCGAGGGCGTCGGCGACGAGGTACTCCAGCTTGCGGGTCTTGTTGCCGCCGTAGGCGAGGGGCGAGTTGCAGTCCTCGCGCTTGGCCCAGAGGTCGGCGCCGCCGAGGCGGTGGGTCAGCCGGTCGAGCCGGTGGACCGGGGAGGGCCCGAACAGCAGCGGATAGCGCTCATACGAGGAGAGGGACACGTCGGCTCCTTCGGTCGGGATCGAGAGTGGGAGATGGGACCTACGTCAGACCCTCCGGCTCCAGCGCCGACACCACACCGGACCGCGGCCGCGGCTCCGGCTCCGCACCGGGCCCGGCCGCACCGGACTCCGGCCGCGGCTCCAGCTCCGCACCGGGCTCCCCCGCGCCGGACTCCGGCTCCGGCTCATCCGCCAGTTCCTCCAGCGCGCGCCAGATCCGGGCGGTGACCCGGGCCGCCGCCACGGCGTCCCGGGCCGCGCAGGACGCGATCAGCAGCTCATGCAGGGCGGCCGACTCCAGCGCGCTCTCCTCGGCGAACCGCCGCCACTCCAGCCGTCGGATCAGCGGGGTGTGGCGGGCGATGGTGGCGGCGACGGCCCGGTTGTCGGCGACGCGTACGAGGACGTCGTGCAGCTCGTCGTCGGCGGCGAGCGCGGCGCCGGTCTCCCCCGCCCGGGTGGCCTCCTCGAACCGGGCGTTGGCCCGGCGCATCGCGGCCACGTCCTCGTCCGTGAGCCGGGGTACGGCGGCCCGTGCCGCGAGTTCGTGCATGGCCCGCACCACGACGGCGGCCTCCCGCACCGCCCGGGGCTCCAGCCGGGTGACCCGGGTCCAGCTCTGGGGCTTGGTCTCCACCAGCCCCTCCTCGGCGAGCCGCGCCAGTGCCTCCCGTACCGGCGCCCGGGAGAGTCCCAGCCGCTCGGCGAGGTCGGCGTCCCGCACCGGCTCACCGGGGGGCAACTCGCCTTGGACGATGGCGTCACGGATGGCGGCGTACGCCGTGTCCCGGAGCAGGACCCGGCCGACGGGTCGCAGTGTTCCCATGGGCTGACATGTTAGATGTCAGATTCAGGTGAGAACAAGGGATGAACGGCGCCCCGGCCACGGGCGGACCGGGGTCGGCACCGGGCACGGCTCGACCGCGACCGGGGTGGGTGAGGGTGCGCCGGAGCGATCGGAACCAGGGACCACTCGACGGCGAGTACGGCGAGTACGGCGAGTACGGCGGATACGGCGGATACGGCGGATACGGCGGATACGGCGGATACGGCGAGGCCCGGTGGTCCGGCGGCCCGGGTC
>NZ_JBHVHF010000562.1:0-2218 GCF_042800315.1 Streptomyces sp. NPDC057638 | reverse complement strand
GCGCCCGGCGCGGGCCGACGCGGAGTCCGGCCGCGTTCCCCCACCGCTCCGGGACCACGCCGACGTCCCCGAGCCGGAGGCCACGGTCCCGGATCCGGAACTGGTCGCCACCGTGGCCGGGCTGCCCCCGGACTCTCCCTCGCTGACCGTCCGTATCGCCGAACTCGTCGCGCCGCTCACCGCACCGGCCGTACGGGAAACCGTCCTCGCCCTGCCGGTGGACGACGGCGAACTCCCCTCGCTGCGACACCGGCTGGCCCAGTTCCTCTATCGACGCGGCGAGTCCGCCACCGACGTCGCCGATCTTCTGCTGCGCATTCCGCAGAGCGGCGAACCCTGGCTGGCGCACACCCTGGAGGAGGCGGCCACGCAGGCGCTGCGGGCCGGCGAACCCGACCCCGAGCACGCGGCCCGTCTGCTGCGTCACGCCCTGACCGGGCCGGTGGAGCCCGCCCGGCACTGCGCGCTCACCCTGCGTCTGAGCGCCCTCGACATGCTGCGTTCCTCGGAGGCGGGAACCCGCAGGCTCCGCGAGAGTCTGCGCCAGGCGGACTGCCATGACCCCGTCGCCATCTCGCAGGCACTGGGCGGGGCTCTGGTGGCACAAGGGCATGTGCAGACAGCCATCCGGATCCTGGAGGAGACCGGGCGCGCCCTCGACGACGAACAGCTTCTCGCCATGGTCAGGGTGGGCGTGGCCGGTCTGACCACCCAGGACCCGCTGCGCTGGGAGCACGCCTACAAGGACCTGAGCGAACTGGCCCGGGTCGCCCCGCCGTCCGTGGAACCCATGGCGTGCACCCTGCTGACGCTCTACGAGGGTGGCTCCGGCATGATCGACATGCGCACCGCCGCCGACCGCGTCACCGCACGCCTGAACGCCCCTGTCCATCCGCTGCTGCGTACCGGGTTCGCCTCCACCGGGGCGGCCGTCCTCGAATGGGCGGACCTCCTGGACGAGGCGCGCGCGCTCGTGGCGCGCGACCTGCCAGCACCGCCCGAGCTGCCCGACGTCACCGATCAGGGGCACCTCAACCTGCTGGTCGTCCTTGCCACGGTGGAGCGCAAGTCGGGCCGCTTCCCCCAGCTCATCGCCGCCACGACCCCGTTGCTGCGGTCCGTCCGCGACGCGTCGATACGCCTGCCCTACCTCCGCGCCCTGACCGCGCACGCCTGGCACGAGCTGGGCTATCCGGAACGGGCTCTGCGCCACCTGCGGGCACTCGGCGAGGTCCCTCCGCACTCCTCCTGGAACTGGGACGAGGTGGTGTGCACCCGGGCCAGGATCCTGCTGGACTCGGGCGACGCCGAGCAGGCCCTCACCAGCTACCTGGAGTGCGGCGCGCGCACCAGCACGCGGTTGTTCGTCAACCCCGTGGGCCAGCCCTGGCGCGTCGGGGCCGCTCACGCCCTCGTCCGGCTCGGCCGGATGACACAGGCCCGGGACCTGGCCGACGAAGCGCTGCGTTACGCCCACGCCTGGGGAGCCGCCCGGCATATCGGGACGGCCCTGCACGCGCGGGCGCTGACACTCGGCAGCCGCGACAGGACCGAGACCCTCACGGAGGCCGTCAGTGTCCTCAGCACGGCCCCGGCCCCGGTGGAGCTGGTGGAGGCCCTGACCGACCTCGGGCGGGCGCAGCTCGCCCTGGGGCAGAGCCGCAAGGGCCGCACCACGCTCGGAGAGGCGCTGGAACTCGCGCGAAGTC
Organism: Streptomyces sp. NPDC057638; assembly: GCF_042800315.1. Lineage (NCBI taxonomy): Bacteria > Bacillati > Actinomycetota > Actinomycetes > Kitasatosporales > Streptomycetaceae > Streptomyces > Streptomyces sp. NPDC057638. The sequence goes on along the minus strand of NZ_JBHVHF010000562.1, from coordinate 509 downwards.
TCCCCCGGCTACCCGAGGGCGACCACGACGACCACGGCGTTCCCCGAGGCACTGGGGAACTCGGGGAACCAGCGGGACTCAAGGAATCCGCCGGGCTCAGGGAACCCGCGGGACTCAGGGACGGTGCGGCCGTGCCCCGAGGAGTACCGACACCGCGCCTGATCGCGACCGTCGAGTCGGCGCTGTACGCGGCCGTCGGCCACCTTCCGCAGCGCGCGGCGCGCCATCTCTCCTGCCTCAGCCCGGCGGAGCGACGGGTCGTGGAACTGGCCGTCCAGGGTCTGACGAACGACCAGATATGCGCCAGCCTCCATCTCGCCCGCCGTACCGTGGAGACCCATCTGACCAGGGCCTACCGCAAGCTCGGCGTCACCCGCAGAACGCAGCTCGCGGGCAGGCTGGCCGAGGGCGCCGCCCAGCGGTGACACCCTCCGCCCACCGGTTTCCGGCACACCGAGCCCCGTCCAACGGGGCCGGTGGGCGGCCGGGTGGGGCGGTCGGCGCGGAGG
>NZ_JBHVHF010000561.1:0-2250 GCF_042800315.1 Streptomyces sp. NPDC057638 | reverse complement strand
CCCCGCCCGCACCGTGGCGGGCGGGGTGCCGTCCCCGCCGGTACCGCCCGGGGCTGCGACGGTGGGCCCGGTCGGCCCGGCGGTGACGCGGGTGACGGCGGCGACCGGATCGTCGTCGGCGCCATCACCGTCCTCGGCGGCGTCCCCGGCCCGACGCTCCCCTGCGGCGCCGGGATGTCGGGACGTCGGGAAATGCGGGACGCCGTGGGTCAGCGGGCGGCCCGAAGGCCTCTCACGCCCCTCATGACTTGTTGCGGAACTTCGCCACCGCCAGCGGCGCCGTCACCAGGGTGATCGCTGCCGCCCAGAGCAGCACCGACCACACCGATCCGGCCAGTTCCTCCCCGTTGATGAGGGCGCGGGCCGCGTCCGCGAGGTTCGACAGCGGGTTGTAGTCCGTGATGGTCCGCAGCCAGTCCGGCATGGTTTCGGGGTCCGCGAAGATCGACGATCCGAACTGGAGCGGCAGGATCACGACCATCGCCATCCCCTGGACGGCCTGGGGCGTGTTCATCGCCAGCCCCAGGAGGATGAAGATCCACATCAGTGAGGCGCCGAAGAGGAGCGAGAGCCCCATGGAGGCGAGCAGCTCCAGTACGGAGGTCTTCAGCTCCATCCCGAGCAGGAAGCCCATGCCCAGCATGATGGTCATCGCGATCGTCATCCGGCCGACCTCGACCACGATCTTGGCGACGAGGACGGACGCCCGGGAGATCGGCATCGACCGGAAGCGGTCCATCACCCCCTTCTTGACGTCGTCGTTGACGCCGATACCGACTGCCATCGCGATATTGAGGCCCATCATGGCCATCAGCCCGGGGACGACGTAGTTCACGTATTTATCCTGGTTGCCCGGGCCGGAGATCGCGCCGCCGAAGACGTACACGAAGAGCAGGGTGAAGACCACCGGCATCAGCAGCGCGTCCGTCATGGACGCCGGGTCCTGGCGGAGCTGGAGGACGTTGCGGCGGACCAGGGCGCCGATATGGCGGAGGTGGGCGCGGGGGCTGATGCCGCCCTCGTCGTCGGTGGGGGTACGGGGGGTGCCGGGCGCGCTGGCCGTCTTCTCCATGGTGGTGCTCATGCCGCGACCCCTTCGGTCTTCGTGTCGGACGGGTGCGCCTTGTGGCCGGTGATCGCCAGGAACACCTCGTCCAGGCTGGGCAGATCGGTGCCGATGTCCGCGATGCCGTAGCCACGGTCGGCGAGCAGTGCCACGACGGCCGTGAGCTGCTCGTCGGCGAGGATGGGTACGTACAGCCGCCCCTCCTCGGGGGCGACGGTCGATCCGGCGACCCCGTCGAGACCGGTCTCGGCGAGCGCGGCGGCCATCGCCGCCAGATCCGCCGGGTCGCTGGGCCGGATCCGCAGGGTCCGTCCGCCGACCCTGGCCTTCAGCTCGTCCACCTGCCCCTGGGCGATCACCTGGCCCCGGTCGATCACGGTCAGCGCCTGGGCGAGCTGCTCCGCCTCCTCCATGTACTGGGTGGTCAGCAGCACGGTCACCCCGTCGGTGACCATCCGCCGCACCTCGTCCCAGACCTCGTTACGGGTACGGGGGTCCAGCCCCGTCGTCGGCTCGTCCAGGAAGAGCACGGACGGCCGCCCTATCATCGACGCCGCCAGATCGAGCCTGCGCCGCATGCCGCCGCTGTACTGGGAGACGGGCCGGGCGGCGGCCTCGGTGAGGGAGAAGCGCTCCAGCATCTCGTCGGCGCGGCGGCGGGCCTCCGGGCGGGTGAGATCGAGCAGCCGCCCGATCATGTAGAGGTTCTCCCAGCCGGAGAGCTTCTCGTCCACGGAGGCGTACTGGCCGGTCAGCCCGATGGCGCGGCGCAGGCGGCGCGGCTGGCGCACCACGTCGAAGCCCGCGACGGTGGCGGATCCGGCGTCCGGGACGATCAGGGTGGACAGACAGCGGACGAGGGTGGTCTTGCCGGCACCGTTGGGTCCGAGGACGCCGAGGACGGTGCCTTCGGGCACCTGGAGGTCGACGCCGTCGAGCGCCTTGGTCTCGCCGTAGTGCTTGACCAGCCCCCGTACATGAACGGCGGCGTCGGTGGGGGCGGCGTGGTGGCGCGGTTTCGGGTCGGTGTGCTTCATGGGGGCCACGATGTCGGCCCCCACCGACAGATCGCCGACAGACCACCGACAGACCGCAGCCAGGCCAACGGCAAGCCGTCGGCAGGTCCCCGGGGCAGGCCGCCCGGTTTCGGGGGACGGCGGTGGCGCCCGGTGGGGGGCCCGGGC
>NZ_JBHVHF010000560.1:0-2253 GCF_042800315.1 Streptomyces sp. NPDC057638 | reverse complement strand
GCCGGTAGGGGCGCGACCGCAGCAACGCCCCTACCGGCTGGCCGAGCGCCTGCCGCAGCCGGGACAGCTCGGCCCGCAGCGTCACCGGGGTCACCGACTCGTCCTCGTACAGTTCCAGGAGGAGTTCGTCCCCGCCGACGCCCTCAGGGCGCTGTGCCAGGAGGACGACGATCTCACTGTGACGGCGGCTGAGACGGATCTTTCGGCCCGCCGCCACCAGGAGTGCCTCGTCCCGGCCGAGCGCCGACAGCCGGACACGCGCCGCGTCCGGGGGTGGCGCGAGCAGCGCCAGCTGGTACTCGGCGGCCCGGGCCACCGCCGTCACGAAGGCCAGGCTGTGGGGATGGGCGAGCCGGTCGCCGCCGGTGATGTCGATGGCGCCCAGGACCCGCCCGGTCGCCGGGTCGTGGATGGGGGCGGCCGCGCAGGTCCACTCCTGGACCGGACGGCGGAAGTGCTCGGCGGCGAAGACCTGGACGGGTCGGCCGACGGTGAGCGCGGTGCCGGGCGCGTTGGTCCCGGCCACGGCCTCCGCCCAGCGCGCTCCCGGTACGAAGTTCATCCGGCCCGCCGCCCGCAGGACCGCGGGTGGACCGTCCACCCATAACAGCCGCCCCTGCGCGTCGCAGACCGCCACCAGGTGCGCGCCATCGCGCGCGTAACCACCGGTCAGCTCCCGCACCACCGGCATGACCCGGGCCAGCGGATGTGCCTCGCGATAGGCGATCAGCGCGTCGTCGCCCAGTTCGACGCCCGCTGTGCCCTCCGGGCTGACCCGCGCCCGCGTCGAACGCCGCCAGGAGTCGGCGACCACCGGCCGTACGGGCCGCTCGACCCGGCCCGCCGTCAGATACGTGTCGTAAGCGCGCCGCAGGACGGCGCTCCGCTCGGTCGGATCCGTGCCCGCCTCCAACGCCACCCACGCGTCGCTCACATCGGCCTCCCGGGCCCATCGTCGCCTCTGGCCCATCGGCCCGACAAGCGTGCCCCCGAGCCCCGGGAGGACCGTGTGCCGCCCGGGTCAGAAGGAGTTCACGAGACGCATGTAGCGGGTCCAGTCCCAGTGCCGCCCCGGATCGGTGTGGTCGGCTCCGGGCACCTCATGGTGGCCGATGATCCGCGAGCGCGTACGGGGGATCCCGTAGCGGGCGCAGATGGACGCCGTCAGGGCCGCCGAACGCTCGTAGAGGACATCGGTGAAGTACACGGGCTGGTCCACCCACCCCTCGTGCTCGATGCCGACGCTGCGCGTGTTGTAGTCCCAGTTGCCCGCGTGCCAGCCGACGTGGCGCTCCCGTACGCACTGGGCCACATGGCCGTCCGTGGAACGCACCACATAGTGCGCGGACACCTTCTTCGCCGGATTCTGGAAGATCCGCACCGTATCGGCGAACGTCTCCTGGGCGACGTGGATGACGACGTAGTCCACGGAGTATGAGGAAGGGCGGCTCGACGCCGTGTAGTTGGAGGTGGCGGCGGGCAGCCACTGCGCCAGCGGGTAGTCGGTCTCGGCGCGCGCGCCCAGGGAGGCGGTGTTGCCCGGCTTCGCCCGGGACGGAGTGGCCTCGGCGCGCCCCGGCGGCATCAGCAGGCCCGCCACCGTCACGGCGGCGGTACCCCGGAGCAGTCTTCTACGGTCCATGGGACCCCTTCTGACGAGGGTTGACGGAAGATCGGCACAGGATCTCCCGACGACCGCCGTTACCCCGGGACGTCGGCGCCACCGGTTCTCCGGTGTCGTGCGCGAGGTGCCCGCGACACGGCCCCGTGGGGGCGTACGGATGTGCGCTCGGCTCACCCGTACGGCCCCACGGCCGCCACCCGTCCCGCGCTACATCTCGGCGAGCGCCACAGCGGGACAGGAGGCGGCGGGCCCGGCGGGCACCCAGCGGCCGTCTTCCTCACGACAGGGCCAGAAACGTCCGTCCGGCCCCAGCCGTACCCCCACCGCCGCGCCGGTCGGCGTCTCGACGCTCCAGTGGCCCACGCCGAGGGCGCGCAGCCGGGGACGATCGGACGGCTCCCAGGCCGACGCCAGCGCCGCCTGCGCCCGGGCCGCTTCCTCCGGCGATGGCGCCCATGTCCCGTCGAGGACGGTGAGCGCCACAGCGCCGCCCGTGCGCCACGCCCGTACCGCCAGCTTCAGCTCGTCGCGCTGACGTCCCGTGCCCGCCGCCAGGCGCCGCGCGATCGTGGCGGGAGGCCCGCACGCGGCCATCCGGACCGCGTCCTGGTCCCGGGTCGGCTCCGGCT
>NZ_JBHVHF010000559.1:0-2264 GCF_042800315.1 Streptomyces sp. NPDC057638 | reverse complement strand
GGATCGGGCGTGGCGGGGCGGGGGTCGGCGGGGTTCACGCGCGGGGTTCGAGCCGCCACTGCTGGCCCGGCGCGTCGGTGTCCTCCCACTGCCGCACCGGGGCGCCCTCCTCCGTGCTCCCGTCCGCGACCTCCATCAGCAGCCCGCTGACGAAGCTCACGATCGCGACCGTCCCGGGTGTGTCCACCAGGGTCTCGATGATCCACTCCTGGGCCCCGAAGTTATTGGGCCGCCACTGCTGGATCCGGGCGCCGCTCTCGGTGGAGGCGTCGGCGACATCGAGGCGCTTGCCGCTGGCGGCGTTGACGAAGTGGTAGAGCCCGCCGCCGTTGGGTACGGGGGCGATCTCCCAGTACTGGGCCGGATCGTCGCGCTCCCGCCCCTGCTGGACCACGGCCCCGCTGCCCTTGGCCCCCCGGTACACCTCAAGGAGCAGCCCACTGCCGACATTGCGCACCCGATAGCGGCCAGGCTGAAACGCCCCGGTCAATTCCCTCGCACCTCACCGTCGTCCCTCGACCCCTGTGGCCTCGTACCGAACAATTGTACGAGTGGGAGGGGTGGGGTGCCCGGGTGGACCGGCGGGGGCCGTCCCTCCGTGGCGCCGCCGTTCACATATGCGGAAACCAGTCCCGGTGGCGTGATCGGCACGAGAGCGTCCGAGGCGCCTCGCGGGCCCGTGGGCACCCGGGGCCCGGCGACCCGGGGTGCCTGACGGCAGGCCCCGGGGCCGGGAGTGTCCGGTGACGCGGCCCCGGACCCGGAGTGTCCGGCGACAGGCCCCGGGCCCGGGGTGTCCGGTGACACGGCCCCGGGCCCGGGGTGGCTGACGCCAGGCCCTACCCGACCGCCGCCGGGTCCGGCCCCAGCCTGCGGCCCTCGTCGAGCGCGGCGAACGCGGCCAGGTCGTCCGCGTCCAGCTCGAAGTCGAAGATGTCGATGTTCTCCCGGATCCGGGAGGGCGTCGCCGACTTGGGGATCGCCACCAGGCCGAGCTGGGTGTGCCAGCGGAGCACCACCTGGGCCGGGGAGCGGCCGTGCTTCCGGGCGATGGCGACGACCGTCGGCACCTCCAGCAGGCCCTTGCCCGCGCCGATCGGCGACCAGGACTCCGTCACGATGCCGTGCTCGGCGTGGTACGCCCGGGAGGCGGCCTGCGCGAACTGCGGGTGGAGTTCGATCTGGTTGACCGCGGGGACCACCGAGGTCTCGGCGAGCAGCCGGTCCAGATGCTCCGGAAGGAAGTTGGAGACCCCGATCGACCGGGCGCGGCCGTCGGCGAGGATCTTCTCCAGCGCCTTGTACGTGTCCACGTACTTCCCCTTGCCGGGGAGGGGCCAGTGGATCAGATAGAGGTCGACGTACTCCAGGCCGAGGCGGTCGAGCGAGGCGTCGAAGGCGCGCAGGGTCCTGTCATATCCCTGGTCGGCGTTCCAGAGTTTGGTGGTGATGAAGAGTTCCTCCCGGGGGAGGGCGGTGGCGGCGAGCGCCTGGCCGGTGCCTTTCTCGTTTCCATAGAGCGAGGCGGTGTCGATGCTGCGGTAGCCGGCCTCCAGGGCGGTGGTCACCACCGCCGCCGCCTCCTCGTCGGGCACCAGATAGACGCCGAAACCGAGTTGCGGCATCGCGAAACCACTGTTGAGCGGGACAGACGGGACCGTACTCACGAGGAATGGATCCTTACGTCGGGGGAGCGGGAGCCGGACCGACAGGCGTGCGTGATGGATCTCGCTGGGCTCGCGGGGTCTGATCCGTCAGGCGCGCCCTCCACCGGTCCGCCGGGATCAACGATCATCGCGCCCCGGGGATTCCCGGCCGTCGAACTTGGCGTGATACCGATGCGGCCTCACCGGTTCAGGCCATTGACCGCGTCTCATCAAGGCGTAAGTCTATGGCACATAGCTGAACAGCGGTCGCTCATGTGAACATGCGTCCGGTGGAACTCCATCCTGAGCCCCACCCGGTGGAACTCCGCCCTGAGCCACAGGAGGCACCTCCTGAGCCCCAGGCTGGACGGCGCCCTCGCACCCATCCTGATCCCCCACATCTCAGGAAGGCAGGCACCTCTCATGCACACCACCAGCACGGAGACTTCCCAGGAGTCGGTCCAGTGGCGGACTCCCGAGTACGAGGTCGTCGAGACCGCGCTCGAAGTCACCGCCTACGCGCTCGCCCACCGCTGAGCCAAGCCGCCATGCTGCTCCAGGTGCTCGGCACCGCGGCGGGTGGCGGACTGCCCCAGTGGAACTGCGCGTGTCCCGGCC
>NZ_JBHVHF010000558.1:0-2270 GCF_042800315.1 Streptomyces sp. NPDC057638 | reverse complement strand
CTCTTCCGCTGAACCGCCGCGCTCTCCTGCCGCTGACGCCGCGGGCGGGACACGACCAGACGTTGTACGGGGTCAGGGGCGCCAGCGGCGCACGACCAGGACCGCGTTATGGCCGCCGAAGCCGAAGGACTGGCTCACCGCCACCTCCACCGGATGCTCCTGCGCCTGGTGGGGCACGACATTGATCTCCGGATCCTCCGGGTCGTCACAGTTGATCGTCGGCGGCACCACTCCCGTACCGATGACCTCACTGATCACCGCCGCCTCCACCGCGCCGCCCGCCGCGAGCATATGGCCCGTCATCGACTTGGTGGAGCTGATCGGTATCCGGGTGGCCCGGTCCCCGTAGACCCGGCGGATCGCGGCCAGTTCACTGGTGTCGTTGAGCCGGGTCCCCGTGCCGTGCGCGTTGATATGGCCGACGTCCTCGACGCCGAGCCGCGCCGAGCGCAGCGCGTCGCGCATGGCACGGTCCATCTGGGCGCCGTCGGGCGCGGGGGCGGTGAGATGGTGGGCGTCGGTGGTGGCGGCGTAGCCCGCCAGCTCGCCGTGGATGACGGCACCGCGCCGCTGGGCGTGCGCGGCGCTCTCCAGCACCAGGATCCCCGCGCCGGCGCCCATCACGAAGCCGTCCCGGCCGCGGTCGAAGGGCCGGGACGCCTCCCGGGGGTCCCCGGTGTGGCGGGAGAGCACCCGGGCCCGCGCCGCCGCGGCCAGCTCCAGCCGGTCGAAGGCGTCCATGCCGCCCGCCACGACGACATCGGCGCGCCCGTCGCGGATCCACCCCGCCGCCTCGCCGATACAGATCGTGCCGGTGGCACAGGCGGCGACCATCTCGGCGGAGGGCCCGCGGGCGCCCAGGGCGAGGGCCAGCTCGGCGGCGGAGCTGATGCCCATGGTCGGGAAGACATGCGGGCTGACCCCGGCGTACCCCTCGTCGCGCATCGCCATGGCGTTGCGGGAGGCGATCCGGGTCGAGCCGATGATCGAGCCGACCGCGACCCCGACCCGGGGGGCCAGCTCCTCGTCCAGTGCGATCCCGGCCTCCTCCAGCGCCATCAGCGCGGCCGCCGTGACGACCTGGATCGTCCAGTCCGTACGCCGGATGACGGGGGCCGGGACGTACCGTCCGGGGACGAATCCATCGACCTCGGCGCCGATCCGGACGGGAAGGCCGCTGACGTCGAAGCCCCGTACCTCCCGTACGGTGCTCTTGCCCGCGACCAGTCCGCTCCAGGTGTCGGCCCAGTTCGCCCCGAGCGGCGAGACCACTCCCCGGCCGGTGATGACCACCCGTCGTCCCCGCTCGGTACTCCTCTCCGTGTCGCCGGTACGTACGGGGCCCGGGGATCCGGTCTTCGTGTGCGGGCTCGTCATATCCGCTCACCTCCAGAGGTGCTGACTGCCGGTTGACGGTGTCGCTCGGTGAGGGCGACCAGGGTGGGGACGGCTTCGGCGGGGGAGGGCAGGGCGAGGAGGTCGTCGCGGAGCCGGCGGGCTCCCTCGCGGTAGGAGTCGTCACCGAGCAGCCGCCGCACCTCCTCCACCACCCGCTCCCCCGACGCCTTCGCGGGCTCCAGCTCGATGCCCGCGCCATACGAGGTCACCCCCCGGCTCAGCCAGATCGCGTCCATCTGATCGGGCATCAGCAGCTGGGGCACCGAGGCCAGGGACGTCGTCCCTATGGTCCCGTACCCGCCGTGGTGGATGAGGGTGGTGCTGGTGGCGGCGAGGGGGGCCAGGGGGACGAAGCCGGTGACCCGGACCCGGTCGGGCAGCGGGGGCAGGGTGGCCCGGGTGGCCTGGTCGACGGTGGCCACGACCTCGACATCGAGATCCGCGAGCGCGGTCAGGATCTCCGACACCGATACCGCGTACCCCGCCAGCCGTTCCACCGCCGACAGTCCCAGCGTGAACCCGACCCGGGGACCGGCCGGGGGCTCCCACAACCAGCGCGGGACCACGGAAGCCCCGTTGTAGACGCCGTAACGGACCGGTACGTACGGGATCGAGGTCGGCAGCCGGAACGCCTCGGGCAGCTGGTCCAGTGTGAACTGGCCCGTGGTCAGCTCCTCGTCGAACTCCACCCCGTACCGCCCCGCCAGCGATCCCAGCCACTCCCCGAGCGGATCACCCGCCCCACCCGCCACACCACCACCCGCACCATGCAACCGGAGGAACTGCTCCCGGATCCGCCCGAAGAAATCGGTACCCCAGGTCATCCGCGCGTGGGCCGCCCCACACGCCCGCGCCGCGACCGCGCCCGCGAA
>NZ_JBHVHF010000557.1:0-2274 GCF_042800315.1 Streptomyces sp. NPDC057638 | reverse complement strand
CCAGGGGGCGGTTTCCCTCGTACTGGACGTACTCGGGAAATCCCGACAACGCTGGGGGTACTCCCCCAGGCTCCGCCCGGGGGCACCCCCACCCGGGCCGCAGGGCACAGGGGTGGGGGCACCTCCGGGCCGCAGGGCCCAGGGGGAGTGCGTGCCGGGCGTCGCGGGCCAGACGGGATTTGTCAGACACGGCCAAGGTCCTGGGCGCGGACGGGCCCGGCCGGAACGGGCCGGCGCGGGGCCCGTCTCAGCCGCCGGACCTGCTCCGCGCCCCCGCCGCCCGAGGGGATACGCTCCGATGCGTGGCTGATATCCAGATTCCCGCTGACATCAAGCCCGCCGACGGCCGTTTCGGCGCGGGCCCCTCCAAGGTGCGTACGGAGGCGCTCGACGCCCTCGCCGCGACCGGCACCTCCCTCCTCGGCACCTCCCACCGCCAGGCCCCGGTCAAAAACCTGGTCGGCGAGGTGCGCGCGGGACTGAGCGAGCTGTTCTCCCTCCCCGACGGCTACGAGGTCGTGCTCGGCAACGGCGGCTCCACCGCGTTCTGGGACATCGCGACGCACGGGCTGATCGAGCGGAAGTCCCAGCACCTGTCGTTCGGCGAGTTCTCCTCCAAGTTCGCCAAGGCGGCGAAGCTGGCGCCGTGGCTGGCCGACCCGACCATCGTCTCCGCCGACCCGGGCTCGCACCCGGAGCCGGTCGCCGAAGAAGGCGTCGACGTCTACGCCCTCACCCACAACGAGACCTCCACCGGCGTCGCCGCGCCCATCCGCCGGGTCGCGGGGGCCGACGAGGGCGCCCTGGTCCTGGTGGACGCCACCTCCGGCGCGGGCGGTCTGCCCGTCGACAGCGCCGAGTCGGACGTCTACTACTTCGCGCCGCAGAAGTCCTTCGCCGCCGACGGCGGGCTGTGGATCGCCCTGTTCTCCCCGGCCGCCCTGGAGCGCGCCGCCCGGGTGCACGCCTCGGGCCGCCATGTGCCGGAGTTCTTCAGCCTGCCGACCGCGATCGACAACTCGCTGAAGAACCAGACGTACAACACCCCCGCGCTGGCCACCCTCTTCCTCCTCAACGAGCAGGTGAAGTGGATCAACGGCCAGGGCGGTCTGTCCTGGTCGACCGCGCGCACGGCGGCCTCCGCGCAGGCGCTGTACGGGTGGGCCGACGCGTCCAAGCACGCCACCCCGTTCGTGACCGACCCGGCCAAGCGCTCCCATGTCATCGGCACGATCGACTTCAGCGACGACGTGGACGCGGCGGCCATCGCCAAGGTCCTGCGCGCCAACGGCATCGTGGACACCGAGCCCTACCGCAAGCTGGGGCGCAACCAGCTCCGTGTGGCGATGTTCCCGGCGGTCGACCCGGCCGATGTCGAGGCGCTGACGGCCTGCGTGGACTATGTGATCGAGCAGCTCTGAGCCATGACGACGGCCGGTGACCGAGAGGTCGCCGACCGCCCAGGGACCCGAGGGCCCCGCACCCGGACACCGACCGGGCGCGGGGCCCTCACCCGTGTGGGTGAGGGTCGGCTTACGGGGCGTAGCGCACACCATCGGCCTACGATGATGGTCTCGACACCTGTTCACTCAGGAGGCCCCATGTCCGCCGAAGCAGTGGAGTACCCCTGTGAGAGCGAGGCTCCCCGGCCCAAGCCCCTGCTCGCTGAGGCTGAGGACCTCGCGCGGCAGCTCCCGGGGCACCGCGTCGAGATCATCGGAGGCGTCATCACCGTGTCCCCATCCGCTGATGGAGCCCATGGCAGGGTTCTCACCAAGCTGATGCGCCCTCTCATCCTCGCCGGTCTCGACGATGGTGATACCGAAATCATCCAAGCGGTCGGCATCTGGCTGCCAAGTGGTCCACAGGACTTCGCCATTCCCGACCTCGCGGTTGTCGACGTCGGCTTCGAGGATCATCACGTCGCGAACAACTGCTACGACCCTGGCTACTTCCGCATGGTTGTGGAGGTGACGTCCAGTGACTACCGCGCTGATCTCCGCCGTAAGGTCACGGCCTACGCCAGTGCACGGGTCCCCGTCTACGTGATTGTCGACCGCCAGCACCAGCGGCTCCACGTCCTCACAGACCCGGATGGAATCGCCTACAGCCTCCACCGTACGCACGCGCCCGGCGAGCTGGTCACACTCCCCGAGTCCCTCGGCGTCGAGGTCAAGCTCGATGTGGCCGCGCTGCTGGAAGCGGGGAAGCCGCAGCTGACCGATACACAGCAGGGCTCCGACGCCTGACCCGGTGCGCCGCCCGCCCCCCGCG
>NZ_JBHVHF010000556.1:0-2282 GCF_042800315.1 Streptomyces sp. NPDC057638 | reverse complement strand
CGTCCGGACGGCAGGAAACGGGCCCCGGCGCGTGCGAGGGCGTAAGGGGGGCGGGTGTCAGTTCCCGGGGGCCTGCCCCGGCCGGTCGACGGCGGCCTTGGTGAGGATCGCCGACGATCCCGTCACCTCGCCCGCGGTGCCCGCGTCGGTCGTCTCCGTCAGCACGGTGCGCTCCCCGAGGAAGACCGACGACGTCCGGTCGAAGATCCACTGAGTCTGGCGCCCCTGCGCCGCCCGCGCGACCGCCACCCCGTCACGCCCCGCCGCGTCCGTGGCGGCGGGCACCACCGTGACCCCGGGAATCCTCGCCGCGGCCTGGTACAGCGCCGCGCTGACCCGCGGCGGTGCCCAGGTCTCCGCCAGGAGGGTGCCGATCACGGTGAAGACCTGGTGGTGCGGGTCGTCACCCTTGCCCCGGGTCTCGTTCTGGATCAGCCGCAGCAGGGCGTCGGGGTCGGTGGGCAGGGACGCGACGTACTGATGGGTCGGGTTGTCGATCGAGCCCCGGCCCGCCCCGGTGGGTCCGGGCGACGGGGTCGCGACGCCGTCCTCCGTGCCGCCGACGGTGTGGGCCGGTGAGTCGGTGGTGCGCCCGGGGCCGTCCCCCTCGCGTACCAGCCCCGGACGGCTGCCGTCGGCCGACAGCCAGACCTCGCGGACCTGCGGCGGCGCCAGGGTGAGCGGTCCCCCTGCGGCGCTCTGTCCGGCGAAGGCGACCTTGCTCTTGACGTACACGAACTGGTCGGCGCGGACCGGCGGACTCTTCCGTGCCGCGGCCACCAGGGCGATCCGGTCCAGCAGCCGGGCCGCCTCCGAGGTGCCGGAGGGGCCGCCGGCGACCGGGGGCGCCTCGGGGGCGGGGCTGTCCGTCCGGTCCAGGACCACGACGGTGCCCACCGCGAGGGCGCAGGCCAGAGCGGGCACCAGGATCCGGGTGACGCGTCGGCGCGGCCGGGCGGCGGGCAGCCGGGCCGGGCGGGGGGCGAGCGCGCTGCCCTCCCGGCGGCGGGCGCCGCTCTCCCCGGCCGGGGCGGCCGCGCGAAGCAGGTCCTGGCGCAGCAGCAGCGCCCGGTCGGGCTCCAGGTCGGGCACGGCGGGCGTGGGCAGCAGCCCGGCGAGCTCCTGGCGCTCGGCCGCCCCGGGCTCGTTCCGGTTCTCGTCGTGCTGTACGTGATGTGCCGGGGAGCCGGGGGGCCGGGTGTCGGGCCGGTCCTGGTGGGAACGGTTTCCGTGGGGCGGGTTGGTGGTCATCCGTGGTTCTCCTGGGGCAGCGGCCAGGCGGCGGGGAAGCGGCCGGGCGGGGAGGTGTCGGTGGCGGTGCGGGCGTCCGTGGCCGGAGGGGAGGGCGATGTGCCATCGGGGCGGGCCGGGCGCGTCACCGACGCGGCCCCGCGCGTGCCCCGGCCCCGTGCGCCGACGAGTTCCCGCAGCCGGGAGCGTGCCCGGGAGAGCCGCGAGCGTACGGTCCCGACCGGGACCCCCAGCGCGTCGGCCGCCGCCGCGTAGTCCAGGCCGGCCCAGACCACGAGGGTGAAGACCTCGCGGTCACGGCGGCGCAGCCGGGCGAGCGCGGCGTGCGCGGCACGCAGGTCCTCGGCGTCCGTGAGATGGGTGACGAGATCGTCGGCGAAGTCGGGGAGCGCGCCACGCTCCGGGACCCGGGCGAGCGCGATGTCCCGCCGTCGGCGCGCCCGGGCGTTGCGGCGCATGATGTTGGTGGCGATGCCCAGCAGCCAGGGCCTGAGCCCGTCGCCGTCGGGGCGCAGGTTCTCCCGGGAGCGCCATGCCTCCAGGAAGGTCGCCGAGACGACGTCCTCGGCCTCCGCCCAGTCGCCCGTCACCCGCAGGGCATAGCGGTACAGCACCTGGGCGTGCTCGTCGTACAGCTCGCCCAGGGCATCCCGGTCACCGCCGCGGAGGCGGTTCCTCATTTCTGATTCCACACTCTGCCCTGCCCCGTCCGTCCTTCTGGTTCCGGTGACGCGCGCCACACTCCCGGCACTGGTCGCGGCGCCTGGCGCTCAGGGCCGCCTGGCGCTCAGGTCCGCGTGCCGCCGGGCCCGCGTGCCGCGGGTGCTGGCGAGCTGGCCGTGCCCGCGTGCCGCTCGTGTGTGCCCGCGCCCGCGTGCCGCCCAGGTGCGTGCGCCTGCTCGTGCCTGCGTGCTCGCGCGTGTGCCCGCGCCCGCGTGCCGCCCAGGTGCGTGCCCGCTCGTGCTTCGCGCCACGGCCTGTCCGCAGCGCCCCTCCGCTACCGGGAGCCGCCGGGCCAGTCTGCCCCGGCG
>NZ_JBHVHF010000555.1:0-2286 GCF_042800315.1 Streptomyces sp. NPDC057638 | reverse complement strand
GCCCCCGCGCCCCCGTGCGGACGCGGTCTGGCCGGGGGCGCGCTCCTACCCCTCCGGGTAGAAGACGAACAGCGTGCAGCCGGTCGTCGTCTGCGGGATGTGGGCGGAGCCCGCGGGAGCGTGGATGAAGGAACCGGCGGGGTAGTCGCGTTCGCCGTCGTTGAAGACGCCGGAGATCACGAAGACCTCCTCGGGGCCCGGCTCGTGGATGTCGATCCCCTCCCAGCGCGTGCCCGGGTCCATCTCCAGCACCTGGGCGTGCGCACCACCGCCACCGCGCCACAAGGGTCGCGCCCGGATCCCCGGGAAGAGCTCATGGACCGGCGCGTCCTCGACCGCGGACCATTCACAGAGGGGCCTGCTCCGCGCCGTCCCCCCTGCCGTCTCCTCTGTTTCCGTCGTTTCTGGTGTCTCTGTCGCCATGGGACGAGCCTGACGGGCGGAGCACCTCCGCGCCGAGTGTCAGAAATGACATCACGGAGTACTTTCCTGCCATGCATCGCGTCATGGCGCTGGTCCACCCGCCCCAGTCCACCTTCGAACTCGCCTGTGCCGCCGAGGTGTTCGGCATCGAACGGCCGGGGCTCGCGCCTCGGTACTCCTTCGGTGTCTGTACGGAGCGGCCGGGCCCGGTCGCGACCCTCGCCGGGTACGACATGGGCGTGACCCAGGGGCTGGACGCGCTCGACCAGGCGGACACCGTGGTCGTCCCGGGCTGGAACCCTCTCCTGGAACCACCGTCGCCCGCCGTCATCCGGGCGCTGCGGCGCGCGCACTCCCGGGGGGCGCGGGTGATCAGCGTCTGCTCCGGCGCGTTCGCGCTGGCGCACGCCGGGCTGCTGGACGGGCGGCTGGCCACGACACACTGGGGGCTCGCTCGGGAGTTCGCCGCGCGCTTCCCTTCCGTACGGATCGATCCCGACGTGCTGTACGTCGACCATGGCGATGTCGCCACCAGCGCGGGCGCGGCCGCGGGCATCGATCTCTGTCTGCACCTGGTCCGTGGCGACCAGGGCGCGCGGTACGCGGCCGACCTGGCCCGGAACATGGTCATGCCGCCGCACCGCGAGGGCGGGCAGGCGCAGTACGCGGCCGTGGCGCGCCCGGACCGGATCGACGGCACGCTCGCACCCCTGCTGGAGTGGATCACCAGCGGCCTCGGGGACCCGGTGACGACCGAGAGCATGGCCGCACGGGAGGGCGTGTCGACGCGCACCCTGGCCCGGCGCTTCGCCGACCAGCTCGGCACCAGTCCGGGGCAGTGGCTGCTGGCCCAGCGGATCACGGCGGCACGGGAGTTGCTGGAGTCCTCCGACCTTCCGCTGGACGCCGTCGCCCGGCGGGTCGGGCTCTCCTCGGCCACCAATCTGCGCCGACGGTTCCTCGCCTCCCTGGGCACGACTCCGGGTGCCTATCGCCGGGCGTTCCGGGAGCGTCCCTGACCCACCGCGGCGGAGAACGAGCCGCAGGCGAGTCGGCGGGGTTCAGCCGGGATTCGGACGGTGTTCGCAAGGGGTTGGGGCGGAGGTGGCAGCCTCGGGGCCATGGGCGCGTCGGCCTCAGGACCAGGGTGCGGCAGTCCGCGGGTACCGGACGGCGCCGCGGCCCAAGCCTCCGGAGAGGCACGGGCCAGAGCGTGCGACCCGCCCGACAGGCGTGCCGAATCCGCCAGTTCGCACATCTGTTTTCGGACGGCCGCCTGTGAAAAGATCTTGAAGGTTTTTTCGATGCAGGTGTCGATCCGGGCGTCTCCCGTTCGACAGATGGGTGAGAGGCGGGGAGAGACCCCGTCTCCAGGAGAGAAGGAGCCACCATGCCGCGCTTCCTGATGATGGTCCGTGCCGACGAGCGGAACGCCCCGGCCGAGGGCCCGAGTCCCGAACTGATGCAGCGGATGGGTGCGCTCATCGAGGAGATGGCCAAGGCCGGAGTGCTGGTGGACACCGGCGGTCTCCTGCCCACCGCGCAGGCGACCCGGCTGACCTGGTCGGGTGGCCAGCTCAGCTCCACCGACGGCCCCTTCACCGACAGCAAGGAGGTCGTCGGCGGGTACGCCATCGTCGACGTCAGCGACAAGGCCGAGGCCCTCCAGTGGGCCGAGCGCTTCCTGCGGGTCCACGAGGAGTTCTGGACCATCTCCTCCGAGATCCGCGAGATCGTCCAGGGCTGAGGCGGCCGCCGCGGGGCGCCCGAGGCGCGGCCGAGGCACGTCTGACCTTCGCCAGCGACAGCTGAGCCGCAGGACGCAGGAGAACGCCGGCGGGCGGCTCCCTCACCAGGGGAGCC
>NZ_JBHVHF010000554.1:0-2294 GCF_042800315.1 Streptomyces sp. NPDC057638 | reverse complement strand
CCCTATGAAGGAGCGCCCCTTACCTCATCTCATGGACCCGCCGCGCGTCAGCGAGCGTGACTAGGCGTCGCGCTCGCCGCCGTCCTCGCGCGCCCCGGTCTCCGGGCCGGACACGTCCGCGCCATCGGAGACACCACCATCAGAGACATCATCGTCATCAGAGACAGCGTCATCGGAGACAGCGGAAGCGGACGACGGCGCGTCGGCGACATCCGGGACGTCCTCGTCGGTGGCCTCCACCTCGGCGTCGGCGTCGGGCGCCCGCTCCTCGGGGGACGGGACAGAGGACTGGTCGGAGGAGTCCACCACGGGGGACGCGTCCACCGCGCCGCCTTCCGGAGCGTCCTCGTCCAGGGCGTCCACGAACTCGACGCCGTCCATCTCGGCCAGCCGGTCGGACGCGTCCGTCGCGCCGTCCTTGTCGGCCTCCAGCGCCTTGGCGAACCACTCCCGGGCCTGGTCGTCACGACCGGCGGCCAGCAGAGCGTCCGCGTAGGCGTACCGCAGACGCGCGGTCCACGGCTGAACCGAGCTGGAGGCCAGCTCCGAGCTCTGGAGCGTCACGATGGCCGCGTCGAGCTGCCCCATGTCCCTCCGGGCTCCGGCCGCGACCAGCCGCATCTCGACCTGCCCGGCCTTGTCCAGCTTCTGGACCTCCGGCTCACCGGCCATGGCCAGCGCCCGCTCGGGCCGCCCGAGGCCGCGCTCGCAGTCGGCCATGACGGGCCACAGCTCCACGCCACCGGTCATCCGCCGGGCCGCCCGGAACTCCGCCAGTGCCTCCGAGTACCGCTGCGTCGCGTACGCCGCGAACCCGGCGGCCTCACGCACGGCCGCCACCCGGGCGGCGAGCCTCACCGCGACCTTGGCGTAGCCGTACGCCAGCTCGGGGTCCTCGTCGATGGTCTTGGCGACCATGACCAGGTTCTTCGCGACGTCCTCGGCGAGCCCCTTCGGCAGGCTCTGGAGCTCCTGCTTGACGTCCTTGTCGATCTCCTCGCCGGTGACGTCCTCGGGGATCGGCAGCCGCTTGATCGGCTCCCGATCCGGCCGGTCCCGCTCATCACGGCGACCGAACCCACCGGGACGGCCACCACGGTCATCGCGGCGGCCGTAACCGCCACCACCAGAGCGCCCGCCACGGTCCCGGTCGTCATCACGACGGTACGAGGGACGGTCGTCCCGCCGCCCGTAGCCACCACCGCTGGGACGCCCACCGGAACGGTCGTCGCGCCGGTCGTCGCGGCGGAAGCCACCGTCGGCGGGCCGGTCATCGCGACGGCCGTAGCCACCACCGCTGGGACGCCCACCACGGTCATCATCACGCCGGTACGACGGACGGTCATCCCGACGGAACCCACCAGAACGGTCATCGCGGCGGTCGTCACGCCGGTCGTCACGGCGGAAGCCGCCGCCGGACCGGTCATCACGACGATCGTCACGACGGTCGTCGCGGCGGTCATCGCGACGGAAGCCACCGTCGGCGGGCCGGTCATCGCGACGGCCGTAACCGCCACCGCTGGGACGCCCACCACGGTCATCATCACGCCGGTACGACGGACGGTCATCCCGACGGAACCCACCGGAACGGTCATCCCGCCGATCGTCACGCCGGTCATCACGCGGACCCCGGTAACCACCACGGTCCCGGTCGTCATCACGCCGGTACGAGGGACGGTCGTCCCGCCGCCCGTAGCCACCACCGCTGGGACGCCCACCGGAACGGTCATCCCGACGGTCGTCACGGCGGTCGTCACGGCGGTCGTCACGGCGGAAGCCGCCGCCGGACCGGTCATCACGACGATCGTCACGACGGTCATCGCGGCGGTCGTCACGGCGGAAGCCACCGTCGGCGGGCCGGTCATCGCGACGGCCGTAACCGCCACCGCTGGGACGCCCACCACGGTCATCATCACGCCGGTACGACGGACGGTCATCCCGACGGAACCCACCGGAACGGTCATCCCGCCGATCGTCACGCGGACCCCGGTAACCACCACGGTCACCGTCCCGACGGGCTCCCTGGCCGCGATCATCGCGGCCACCACGGAACCCGCCCCGGTCACCACCGTCCCTACGACGAGGCTCGTGCCCCGGACGGTCGTCGGAAGAGTTGGTGGGCATGGGCGTGACTCCTGTCTTCACGTACTACGGGTCATTCTCGCGCAGTCAGCGACCAAGCGCGCTTCGGTAAACAGACAACAAAAAAAGACCCTTGGTCCAGCGTGAACGCTGGACCAAGGGTCCTAAAGATTGTTCGGCGGCGTCCTACTCTCCCACAGGGTCCCCCCTGC
>NZ_JBHVHF010000553.1:0-2294 GCF_042800315.1 Streptomyces sp. NPDC057638 | reverse complement strand
GCCGGACGGATGCCGTCCGGCCGGCCCCGGGGCGGGTCACACCCGGGTGACCGGCTCCGGCTCACGGCCGCCGGGGGTACGGTCGGCCGCCGCCGCCTCGGCCCGTACGGCCCTGCGGAACTCCCCGCTGCGGCTGGCGCAGTCCGCGCAGATCGCGGGGGAGCCCTCGGCGGACGGGTCCCGGTCCATCTCGGCGGCGATGTAGGAGTGGTCGCAGCGGTGGCAGCGGATCCGGGCCTCCCAGATGTCGTCCACCTCGTCCCGGGGATCCGCGCCACGGGTGAGCACCGGGGAACGGGTCAGCCGCAGGGCGAGCCAGTACAGGCCGATACTGAGGACGAAGGTGAGCGGCGAGGACCACGTCGTACCGAACGTACCGGTGAACTCCAGTACCAGGATGCCGGTCAGGGAGGAGAGCAGCCACACCAGCGCGCCCGGGGCGAAGGACATCACCCGGCCCGGCCGGAACTCCGGCAGGCCGTCGCGGTCGCCCGTGTGGTGGAAGACGAGATGGGTGAGCATGATCCCGACCCAGCCGACGACGAAGGCGCCCTGCCAGGCCAGCGCGGTCAGGACATAGCTGAGGACGTCCGTGAGCATGATCAGGTACGTCACCACACTGGCCAGCGCCAGGGCCACCACCCGGGGGATCCGGATATGGAAGAGCCGGGCGACGGTGGCCTCCAGATTGGTCGACGCCACATAGTAGTTGGCGGTGTTGATACGGGACTGGGTCAGCCAGACCACCCCGAGCCCCCACACGCCCATCAGGGCGACGATGGTGTCGCCGATCGCGGTCTCGGTCGGCGCGCCGACGGCTCCGGCGGCCAGGACGAGGAAGATGCCGATCAGGCCGTTGACGAAGTACACGAAGAAGTAGAAGACCGGGCCGAAGGTGACCACGCTGTGGAACGCGGCGTCCTCGCGCTTGCCGAAGCGCCCGAAGTCGATCGTGTACATCATGAACACGAACACGCCCATGTAGACGAAGAAGGCGTAGAGCCAGCCGGGCGCGCCGAGGTCGGGGACCACGTCCGGGGTGTGGGTGAGCCAGCCGGAGGGCTGGTACTCCCGCGCGGCGAGGACCACCACGATGATCAGTCCGGTCCAGTACAGGGGCAGCAGGGCCCCGTTGAACTTGTCGAGCCAGCGGCGTACCCCGCCGATCACCATGGGCACATTGCTCAGGATCGAGATGGCGTACCAGACCTCGATGGTCAGGGCGCCGGTGTACGCGTGGAGCGCGTGGGCGATGACGGAGCCCTCGAACACCGCGTAGTAGATCGCCGTGGCGGCCAGGACGAGTGGGGCGAGGACCGAGCCGATCGAGCCGAAGACGCGCTGGGAGAGCAGGGCCACGGTCAGCCCGGTGCGGGCGGCGTACCGGGAGAAGACGTAGTTGACCGCGCCGAAGACGGCGACGGCGAGCAGGATGCCGATCAGGGTGTCGACGGTGCCTACGGTGACGGCCAGGGTGGCCGCCGTGACGAGGTAGAACATGCCACTGACCAGCGCGTACCAGGCCATGGTCAGGGAGAGTCGGCCACTGCGCCAGGTCAGCGGGACGATATGGGTGGAGTAGTCCTCGTTGGCGGCCTCCTTGACGACCTTCGGGTCGTCGGTGAAGGACACGTCCAGGGGGGCGAGTGGTACGGAGGCATCCGGGCGTGGAGAGGTCACGGGGAGTCCTTGGGAGACGGCCGCCTGGGGGGAGAGCGGGGCGGAGCGCGGGGCGCCGGGCGGGGCGGGCGGAACCGGTGAAACACCGTTCCGTCCCGCCCGCGTGGACGCGGTGGCGCGGGGGCGGCTTGGTCGGCCCCGAGGCCCTCCGGCGGGGTGGCCTCGTGCGGCCAAAGGTGTGGCCCACCACCCCGCCTTGTCAACGACGTCTGCGAGAAAGGGGGGTTGGACAACGGAAAACATTAGTTGATCACGTAACTATCTGCGGATTCCGTCGTTCCGGTCGTCGGCTGTCTGTCATTGGTGGTGTGTGCCTGGCCGGTTGCGCCCGGCGGCCTGGCTGTTCGCTCCCGGTGGTGGGTGGCGGGCGAGGCCCGGTGGCGCTCGTCGCCGCCGTCACGGAGCGCGCCGCGCGTCATGGAGGCGCGTCCCCAGCAGCAGCGTCACCGCGACGAGGACCGGGGCGATCAGAGCGGCGGCCGTCGGCGCGGAGCGCAGGGCCAGCGCCCCGGCCAGGGCGCCGACCACCAGGGCCAGCAGCACACCGAGCCGCCGCGCGAGATGGGCCGCCGAGCCGTGCGAGGCGGACTCGGCCACCGAGGTCAGGGTCCCCG
>NZ_JBHVHF010000552.1:0-2304 GCF_042800315.1 Streptomyces sp. NPDC057638 | reverse complement strand
GGACGTGGACTGGGAGCGCTACGCTCCCACCCTCACCGCCTCCCGTCCCAGCCCTCTGATCGGCGACCTCCCCGACGTCCAGGCGCTGCCGCGGACGGACGCGACCGCGGACTCCGCCACGAGCCCGCCGACCGAGGGGAACGCGCTGGCCGCCCGGCTCGCCGGACTCGGCACGGCGGAGCGCGCCGAGCAGATCCTCGAACTCGTACGGGAGCAGACCGCGCTGACGCTGGGCCACAGCGGACCACAGTCCGTCGCGCCCGGCCGCGCTTTCAAGGACCTCGGCTGTGACTCCCTGGGCGGCGTACGGCTCCGCAACCGGCTGAACAAGCTCACCGGCCTGCGGCTGCCCGCGACACTCGTCTTCGACTACCCGACGCCGAGCGATCTGGCGCGGCATCTGCTGGGAGCGCTCCCCGGCGGTGAGCAGACCACGCCCGTGACAGGTACCCCGGCAGCGGTCGTCAGAGCGGGAGACGAGGACCCCATCGCGATCGTCTCCATGGCCTGCCGCTTCCCCGGGGGCGTCAGCACCCCGGAGGAGCTGTGGCGGCTGCTCACCGACGGTGCCGATGGCATCTCCGCCTTCCCCAAGGACCGTGGCTGGGACCTGGAGGCGCTCTACGACGCCGACCCTGAGCGCTCCGGGACCTCGTATGTACGGGACGGTGGGTTCCTGGACGGCGCCGCCGAGTTCGACCCGGACTTCTTCGGCGTCAACCCGCGTGAGGCCCTCGCGATGGACCCGCAGCAGCGGCTGCTGCTGGAGACCTCCTGGGAGGCGCTGGAGCGGGCGGGCATCGACCCGCAGTCGCTGCGCGGTGTCTCGGCCGGTGTCTTCGTCGGCAGCAACGGCCAGGACTACGCCTCTCTCCTGCGGCAGGTCCCCGAGACAGTGGAGGGCTACTTCGGCACCGGCATCGCGGGCAGTGTGGCGTCGGGTCGTATCGCGTACACGCTGGGTCTTGAGGGTCCGGCGGTGACGGTGGACACGGCGTGCTCGTCGTCGCTGGTCGCCCTGCATATGGCGGCCCAGTCGCTGCGCGGCGGCGAATGCGACCTCGCGCTGGCCGGCGGCGTGACCATCATGACGACCCCCGAGATCTTCGTGGAGTTCTCGCGTCAGCGTGGGTTGGCGGGGGACGGGCGGTGCAAGGCGTTCGCGGACGCGGCGGACGGTACGGGGTGGGGTGAGGGGGTGGGCATGGTGCTGCTGGAGCGGTTGTCGGACGCGCGGCGCAACGGGCACCGGGTTCTCGCGCTCGTGCGGGGGTCGGCGATCAATCAGGACGGTGCGAGTAACGGTCTGACGGCGCCGAACGGTCCGTCGCAGCAGCGGGTGATCCGGCAGGCCCTGGTCAACGCGCGCCTGACGACGGAACAGATCGACGCGGTGGAGGCGCATGGGACGGGGACCAAGCTGGGCGATCCGATCGAGGCGCAGGCGCTGCTGGCCACTTACGGTCAGGGGCGTGGGGACCGGGAGCCGTTGTGGCTGGGGTCGCTGAAGTCGAATATCGGGCACACCCAGGCCGCCGCCGGTGTGGCGGGTGTGATCAAGATGGTGCTGGCGATGGAACATGGCGTTCTGCCCAGGACGCTTCATGTGGACGAACCCTCCCGGCATGTCGACTGGGACTCAGGCGCGGTGTCGCTGCTGACGGAGGAGCGTGCCTGGCCGGAGACGGACCGTCCGCGTCGTGCCGGTGTGTCGTCGTTCGGTGTGAGCGGGACCAACGCGCACGTCATTGTCGAGCAGGCCCCGGTAGCGGAGGAAGCGTCTGCCGAAGGGAGCGCGCCCCCTGCGGGTGTGGTGCCGTGGGTGGTGTCGGCGAAGAGTGAGGCCGGGTTGCGGGCGCAGGCGGAGCGGTTGCTCGCGTTGGTGGAGGCGCGGCCGGGGCTGGGCGTGGTCGATGTGGGGTTCTCGCTGGCTACGGCTCGTTCGGGGTTTGAGGAGCGGGCGGTTGTCGTGGGTGGTGATGTGGCGGAGTTGCGGGAGGGGTTGCGTGCTCTGGCGGGGGATGGTGGTGTGCCGGGTCTGGTGCGGGGGTCGGCCACGGATGTTGGTTTGACGGCTTTTGTGTTCCCGGGGCAGGGGACGCAGTGGGTGGGTATGGGTGCGCGGTTGGTGGAGGAGTCGCCGGTGTTTGCGGCGAGGCTGGGTGAGTGTGCTGACGCGTTGGCTCCGTTTGTGGACTTCGACCTCATCGAGGTGGTGCGTGAGGGGCGGGCGTTGGATCGGGTGGATGTGGTGCAGCCGGTGACGTGGGCGGTGATGGTGTCGCTGGCGGAGGTGTGGCGGTC
>NZ_JBHVHF010000551.1:0-2361 GCF_042800315.1 Streptomyces sp. NPDC057638 | reverse complement strand
GGCCCGGCACCGCGCGCCGCGGATGCCGGGCCCGGTTTCCGCTGCGACGCTGGGGCCATGGCCCTGACCAGTCTGCTCGCCCTGACCGGCCTGCTGCTCTGGGCCGCCTTCGAACTCCTCCTCCGCCGCCGTGACCCCGCCGCGGCCGACTGGCGGGCGACCCCCGGTGACCGGGGCAGCACCCGGTTCCTCCTCGTCGCCTACGCGCTGTCGATCCTGATCACCCTCGTCCTCACCCCGGAGACCGTCGGCGCGGTCCCCACCGCCTGGCGCTGGGCCGGGATCGCCCTGATCGTCCTCGGGCTCGCCCTGCGGGCCTGGGGCATGCGGACCCTCGGCCGCTTCTACACCCGTACCCTCCGGACCGTCCGCGACCAGCCGCTCATCCAGGACGGCCCCTACCGGCTCATCCGGCACCCCGGCTACGCGGGCAGCCTGCTCGTCTGGACCGGCTACTGCCTGGGCCGGGGCAACGGGATCGCCCTGCTCCTGGTCGCGGCCCTGCTTCTCGCCGCGTACAGCTGGCGGATCGCGACGGAGGAGCGGCTGCTCCTGGCCACGTTCGGCGAGGAGTACGCCGCGTACCAGCGGCGCACCAAGCGCCTGGTGCCGTACGTGTACTAGGGCCGGTCACCTTCGGGCCGCTCTGGCCCGTACCGCCCCGCCTTCCCGGGGGGCGGTTGTGAGCCGACGGCGTGCGCCGGGGATCGCCCGTAGCGGAACAACCGCTTAAAACCCAACCCCGTTGGGAACGACTGCACCGCGGTTTACACGCGGTTTACCGGCGTTCACTCACCGGACATCCGCGCTGTGCACCGTATGCCCGGAAAATCTCCGCCGCCTCCCGGCCGGACATACCTCCGAGGAGTCTTCAGATGCCGCTCACCCGCAGGGAGTTCTCCCAACAGTCGGCGCTCACCGGCGCGGCAGTCGTCACCCTGACCGGGGCCGTCGGCGCGCTCGCCACGGCACCCGGCGCGCTCGCCGCCCCCGACGACGCCGCGTCCTCCGACCGTCTCGGCTACGGCCCGCTGATCCCCGACCCCAAGGGACTGCTGGCGCTGCCGAAGGGCTTTTCGTACCGCGTCATCACCCGTACCGGTGTCACCAAGCTGGAGACCGGCGAGTTCACCCCGGCCGGCCATGACGGCACCGCCACCTTCCCCGGCCGGCAGGGTGTCACCCTCCTCGTCGCCAACCACGAGCTGAGAGGGGTCCGTTCGCGCTGGACCCACCCGGTGCCGCTCACCGAGGGGCGGGTATACGATCCGGCCGCCTCGGGCGGGTGCAGCGTGGTCGAGGTACGGCCGGGCGGCGCGGTCGCCCAGTGGGTCGGCATCGCCGGGACCTCCACCAACTGCGCCGGGGGCTCCACCCCCTGGGGGACCTGGCTGACCTGCGAGGAGACCGAGGAGCTCGCCGGTCAGAACGGGATGACCAAGGACCACGGCTATGTCTTCGAGGTCGACCCCTACGACCGCCGCGCCAACGCGGAACCCGAACCGATCAAGGCGCTCGGACGCTTCGCCCATGAGGCCGTCGTCATCGACCCCCGGCGGGGCGACGCCTATCTGACGGAGGACGCCGACAAGCCCAATGGGCTCCTCTACCGCTGGGTGCCGCCGAAGGGATTCCGCCATGGCCGGGGACGGCTGCGCGCCCTCGCCGACGACGCCGGTGAGTTCCAGGCGCCCCGCTGCTTCGACTCGGGGGGCCGTTTCGTCGACGACCTCTCCCGGGCCACGAGGATCGGCACCGTCTACGGCGTCGACTGGGTCGACGTACCCGACCGGGACGCGCGCACCACGCCCGTGCGTGAGCAGTTCGGCGCCCAGGGCGTCACCCGGGGCCGCAAGCTGGAGGGCATGTGGTGGGGTGACGGGGGCGCCTACTTCGTCTCCTCCTACGCCCGCGCCGAGAGCCCCCAGCAGCACAACGGCCAGGTCTGGTTCTACGACCCCCGGCGGCGCACCATCACCCTGAAGGTCCTGCTCGCGGCCGAGCCCGACCCCGCGTTCCAGGGCCCGGACAACATCACCGTCTCCCCGTACGGTGGGCTGATCCTCGCCGAGGACGGCTCCGGCCTCCAGCACCTCTTCGGCGCGACCGAATCCGGCCGGACCTACCCCATCGCCCGCAACGAGCTGAACACGGGCACGCCCGAGGCCCCCGACTACGGCGAGTTCACGGGGGTGGTCTTCTCACCCGACGGCACGACCCTCTTCGCCAACATCCAGGACCCGGGGATCATGCTCGCCATCACCGGCCCATGGCGGCGCCAGCCGCGCGCCTGACCGGTGCCGCGCTGTACGCCCGTACCGTGTCGGCGGTATGGGCGTACCAGGCCCGGTGGTCCGGCGG
>NZ_JBHVHF010000550.1:0-2374 GCF_042800315.1 Streptomyces sp. NPDC057638 | reverse complement strand
CCTATCGGCCGCCCCCCCACAGGCATGTCCGTTCACTCAGAGCCCGGTCGCGGTGTGAGGTCGCGGAGCGGCCCGGCGCGTTGCCGCCGGCAGAAGCCGAGGCAGCCGTCCGGGTCGGGCCCGGCGTCGAGGAGGGCCGGCGTGCCGAAGCCCGCGTCCAGATAGCGCGCTCCAGGCGCGGAGCAGGGTCGGGGCCGCAGGCGAACGCCTCCCGTAGGCCGGCCTCGCGGACGGTGGCACTGGCGGCGTCGAAGCGGGCGGGGCCCGGCAGTTCGGTGAGGACCTTTCGAAGATCCGGGCGTCCCGCACCGGCGGACGGCGCCCCCTCGCAGGAGTGGTGGCCGCCGGACCACAGGCGGCGGATGATCTCCACCGGGTACCCGCCGGTGGAGTGACACACGGCGGCCCGGAGGTGTGAGGGCGCCGGTTCGTGGAACCCGACCCCCATGGCGACGACAGCGCACCCTCTGCCCAGCCGAACCCGCGAGCACGTGTTCGACAGCACCGCCTCTCTCCTGGTCAAGGGGTACGGATGGCTGCCCGACCTGCGGCGGAGAGCTGGTGGCGCCGAAGCCGTCCCCGTACGGCTCTTCGGCCACCGGGGCGTCGCCCTGCACGGCCCGGCAGCGGTGGAGTTCTTCTACGACGAGCGCAACGTCCACCGCGCCGACGCGGTGCCGGGACCGGTGCTGGACACCCTCTTCGGCCGGGGCGCCGTGCACACCCTGGACGGCGCCGCGCACCGGGACCGCAAGGCGCTCTTCCTCGCCGTGCTCAAGGACCGGGAACGGATCGACGACCTGGTGGACCGGGCCGGGGCGGTCTGGGACGAGGCCGCCGGGGACCGCTGGCCCGGGCAGGGGCGGGTGGTGCTCTTCGACGAGGCTGCCCGGATCCTGACCCGCGCGGTCCACGACTGGGCCGGCATCCCGCTGCCCGAGGAGGCGCAGGAGGAGACGGCCCGGGACCTGGTGGCCATGGTGGACGGCTTCGCCGCCGTGGGGCCGCGCCACCTGCGGGCCCGCTGGGCGAGGAAGCGGCAGGAGGAGCGGCTCGCGCCGCTGATCGAGGAGATCCGGTACGCGGGCGCTCTCTCCGGGCAGGCCACGGTGGTGCAGGCGGTGGCGGCACACCGTGACGTGGACGGTGACCAGCTCGACCCGCGCACCGGCGCGGTCGAACTGCTCAACGTCATCCGTCCCACCGTGGCGGTGGCCTGGTTCCTCACCTTCGCCGCGCACGCCCTGCACCGCTGGCCACAGCACCGCGCCGCACTGACGGCGGGCGGCGAGGGCGCGGCCCGCGCCTTCGCCCAGGAGGTGCGCCGTTTCTATCCCTTCGCTCCGTTCACCGGTGGGCTGGCCGCCCGGGACACCCACTGGGGGGAGGTCCCGATCCCGAAGGGCGGGCTGGTGCTGCTCGACCTGTACGGGCACCATCACGATCCCGCGCTCTGGCCCCGCCCGTACTCCTTCGACCCGAGCCGGTTCGCCGGGCGGGGCACGGCCACCGTCCTGGACGATCTGGTCCCGCAGGGCGGCGGGGATCCGGCCACCGGCCACCGCTGCCCCGGCGAGGACATCACCGTCGCCCTGCTGGCCGCCCTCGCACCACGGCTCGCCGCACTGCCCCACAGCGTCCCGGACCAGGACCTGTCGATCCCCCTGCACCGCGTCCCCACCCGGCCGCACGACGGCTATGTCATGGAACCCGGACACCCGGCCTCCACACGAACGGACACAGGGCCCGCGCGGAAAGGACACGAGCATGAGTGAGCGGGACGACACGCGGCGGCGAGAGGAACCCTCGGAGGAGCCTCTGCCCCGCGACCCCCAGGACCAGCAGGCCACCGACGACCACGACGACGACCCCCTGGAGATCACCGTCCCCCCGGAGGACCGGCAGGACGAGGACCTGCCCGACACCGACGAGGCCGGTACCGGGCCGAAGGGACGGCGCCGCACCGCTACCATCCACCCCGAACACCCCGAACCCGACGAACCCACCGGCTGAACCCCGGCCCCGCAGGACGCCGCAGTATCACCACTTCCGAGGCCCCCGGCGCGCCTGTCCCGCCGGCCCGGAGAGGCAGGGACGGAGAGCGGAGTGAACCCCTCGTCCGCTCTGACGTGGCTCTGATCGTGGGCGACATCGCCGCCACCGTGGCCGTCAGCGGCCACCCGCGCCCGAAGGCGGGCGGGCATGACCGGTTGTGTGATCGTCTCGCTGATGGGCGCGCGGGCTCACCCTCAACCGTCCCTTCGGATGGCGCTCCTGGGCGTGGCCCTGGCGGCTGATCGGCGTCACTATGCCGCTGACCGTCGCCGCGACCGCCGTTCTCGCCTGGGCCCTCCTCGACTGGTCGGCCGCCGCC
>NZ_JBHVHF010000549.1:0-2377 GCF_042800315.1 Streptomyces sp. NPDC057638 | reverse complement strand
CCCGGAGAGCGATCTCCGGGGCCGCCTGGCGTACGGGGCGTGTTCTGGGCGCTACGGGTGTTACGGGCGCTACGGGTGTTACGGGAGCCGGATCGACAGGCTGTGGCTGAAGACGTTCCTCGGGTCCCAGGCCGCCTTCACCCGCTGGAGCCGGGGATAGTTGTCCTTGAAGTACAGCTGGTGCCAGGGGACGCCGGAGGTGTTCAGCGCCGGGTCCGCCAGGTCGGAGTCGCAGTAGTTGATGTAGCTGCCGTCGTTGACCCCGCCGGGCCGGGGCACGCCGCCCGTGGCGGCGTAGACGTCCGCGTACATCTCCCGCACCCAGCGCACATGCAGCGCGTCATCGGCCGGGTTGCTCCACAGCGGGCAGAAGAGCATCTTCACCACCGAGTCACGCTGGGGCGAGGCGGTGGCACCGGACGTGACGGCGTTGATCCGGCCGCCATAGCTGACCAGCGCGACCATGCCGAACGGCCCCGGGTAGTCGGCCCGGGTCAGCTGCCGGTACAGCGCCCTGGTCTGGTCGTCCGGCAGCGCCTTGCGGACATAGGCGGACTTGGTCTTCCAGCGCGGCACGGCGGGCTCCACGAACCCGGACCACTCGGTGACCGCGTAGTACCACGGCGCCCGGTAGCGGTCGCCGACGCGGTAGCCGGCGCCGGTGCCCTCGTTCACGGCGGCGAGGAAGGAGTCCAGGATCCCCTCCGCGTCCGGCGCCGCCGCGTCGATCTGGGTGCTCATCCGGAACGACCCCGCCGAGCGGTGCATCGTCTTCAGCTGGCTGTAGAGGAAGCGCCCGGGGGAAGTGGGGGAGGAGTTGCGCTCGTGCCAGTCGGTGAAGTTGCGCACCAGCCGGGTGAAGCCCGCCTCCGTCAGCGAGTCCCAGGACCAGCTCACATCGGAGAGCAGCACCTCCGACGGCGGCTTGGGCAGCAGCGCCGACGGCTCGGCGCGGCGGTGGACACCGGGGGAGCGCAGCCAGTAGTTGGTGATGACACCGAAGTTGCCGCCGCCCGCGCCGGTGTGGGCCCACCACAGCTCGCGGTGGGGGTCGTTGGGCTCCCGGGTGGCGACCACCTTGCGGGCCCGGCCCGCCGCGTCGACATGGACCACCTCGATCGCGTACAGATGGTCGACGGTCAGACCGTGCGCCCGCGACAGGGCCCCGTACCCGCCGCCGACGATATGGCCGCCCGCGCCGACCGTGGGGCAGGTGCCGCCGGGCAGCACCACACCCCACTTCTTGTACAGCGCGCGGTAGACGGAGCCGAGCAGCGCCCCGGGCCCCACCGCGATGGCGCCCATCGCCGGGTCGTACCCGATGGAGCCGAGCCCGGACATGTCGATGACGACACGGATGTCGGAGCTGGCCGTGAAGTCCTCGTCACAGTGGCCGCCGCTGCGGACGGCCACCTTCAGTCCGCGGTCCACGGCCTCCTGCACCGCCCGGACCACCTGGTCGGCGGAGTGGACGATCCGTACGTAGTCGGGGGAGCCCACCCAGCGTTGGTTCGAGCCCGATATCAGCCCCGAGTAGCGGGGATCGGCCGGTGTCACCTGGATGGCGCCCGCCGCTCTGCGGGTGGCCGCGAGGGTCTCGTGGGGGAGTGACGCCGCCTCCGTGGCACCGAGCGCGGGCAGGGCGAGCGCGCCGCCGGTCACCGCGGCGCCCTGCACCAGCCTCCGGCGAGAGACTTCGGTCATAACCGCATACCTCCAGGACAGACAGAATTCTGTGGAACGGGAATGGGCGCGAATACGCGACGCGCGCGGCGCGAAGCGTCCGCGACCATTCCCGAGATTTCCAGTCCGGCCTCATGGGAAGGTCATCGGCGAGCAACCGCCCGCCGCCGCCAACCGCGCCCAAGACCCGTCCACACCCGCCCCACCTGCTGGTCATCGGGGGTCCTCCGGGCGTTCGCCTGGATTGATTACCGGCTGGTGGGCCAGTAGCGGAATTCCCGGGATACGTTCGGTCGGAGGCTGTTCTGGGTGCGGCGGCTTGAGTTCCTTGAGGCGTCTTCCACGAACGCCGACCTATTCCTGATGATGTGAGGAGGGCCTTCGTGCGTAAGGTGCTCATCGCCAACCGTGGCGAAATCGCTGTCCGCGTTGCCCGCGCGTGCCGGGATGCCGGGATCGCGAGTGTGGCCGTCTACGCGGATCCGGACCGGGGCGCCTTGCATGTCCGTGCCGCCGACGAGGCGTTCGCGCTCGGTGGGGACACCCCGGCCACCAGCTATCTGGATATGGGGAAGGTGCTGCGGATCGCGGCCGAGTCCGGCGCGGACGCGGTGCATCCGGGGTACGGGTTCCTTTCGGAGAACGCGGAGTTCGCGCAGGCGGTGCTGGACGCGGGGCTGATCTGGATCGGTCC
>NZ_JBHVHF010000548.1:0-2399 GCF_042800315.1 Streptomyces sp. NPDC057638 | reverse complement strand
CGATGTCCGAGCCGCCGAAGTGGCGCTTGAGCTCCGGTCTGAGGGCGAGCAGCCGTCCCATCCCGTGGTCGCGGCCCACGGGTACGGCGGTCAGCCCCGCCCTGGTGGTCTCGTCGGCCAGCTCGGGCTGGCTCGCCACCCGCACCTCGTGGCCCGCCGCCGCGAGGGCGCGGGCGAGCGGTACCTGGATATAGAGATGGGTCCTCTCCGCGTAGAGGACGAACAGCACCCGCATGGGCGAGGACACCTCCGTGGTCGTGTGCCGTCCCGCTGGCGGGACAGCGCACGACGACCGTCGCGGCGCCCCCGCCCGGGGTACGGCTCTCGGGGATCAGTTGGCGGCGGTGGTCGGTTCGGCGGCGGTTCGCGCCGTCGCCACCACGAAGTCGGCGAAGGCGTCGAAGTCGCCGCCCTCGAAACCGTGCATCTCCTCCAGGATCACCACGTTCAGCACGTCCTCCAGATGGAGCACGAGCTGGATGACGGTGAACGAGTCCAGATCGTGCATGCCGACCTGGTCCGCGGTGACCCCGTCACCCGCGTAGAACTGGTCCAGAAATCCCTGGATCTCTTTTCTGACGGAAGTCCTGTCCATGGCCTCAGCCTTTCTCACCACATGTCTGGACGGAATCAACATCCAACGGCCCGTCCGGCATCTTCGACGATTCAGCGCTGCGTCGTTCAGCATTCCAGCAGTCAGCGCTTCAGCAGGAATTTCCCCGAGAGTCCACGATCGGTCAAGCGGCAACCGCCGTCGGACCGCGGCGGCGCGAGGACGGAGGCATGATGCCCGGTGGGTGGTACTCAGTGGATGATTTCCGGTACGCGCTACCGGACACGCGAGGTCCGGACGTGCCGTACGGAGATAATGGCCCGGGCATGATGCCACCACCCGTGCCGCCATGCCGGAATATCACGCCGATGACCGAAGCCCGTCGCCTGCGGTCCGGTGCACGGCAGACCGGACCGCAGACGGAGTCCCCGGACATCAGGAGAGCGCCAGCGCCACCTCGCGCACATAACGACCGTAGTCGGAATTCCCCATCGCCAGGCCCAGTTCATGGCAGTCCGCGCCCGAGATGAATCCCATCCGCAGCGCGATCTCCTCGATACAGGCGACCCGTACCCCCTGGCGGTCCACCAGCACCTGTACATACTGGCTCGCGTCGAGCAGGGAACGGAAGGTCCCGGCGTCCAGCCAGGTGAAGCCACGGCCCAGTTGGACGAGGCTGACCCGGCGCTGTTCCAGATACATCCGGTTGATATCGGTGATCTCCAGCTCGCCGCGCGCCGAGGGGCGCAGTGACCTGGCCATCTCCACCACATCGCCGTCGTAGAAGTACAGCCCGGTGATGGCGTTGTGAGAACGCGGCCGGGCGGGCTTCTCCTCGATGCCGGTCAGATTCCCCTCCCGGTCGGTCTCCCCCACCGCATAGCGTTCGGGGTCGGCCACGGGATAGCCGAAGAGGGTGCACCCGTTGTCCTTCTCACGGGCCTCGCGCAACAGGTCCTGGAACCCGGCGCCATGGAAGAGATTGTCCCCGAGTACCAGTGCCGAGCGTTCCGCGCCGACATGGCGGGCACCGATCACATAGGCGTCCGGTATTCCCCGGGGTTCGGGTTGCTCGGCATAGCTGAGGTTGATACCGATACGGGAGCCGTCCCCCAGCAGACCCTGGACCGCGGGCATGGATTCCGGGGCCGCGATGACCAGGATGTCCCTGATTCCTGCCAGCATCAGGACGGAGAGCGGATAGTAGATCATGGGCTTGTCGTAGATCGGCAGAAGTTGTTTGGTGGTACCCGCGGTGATGGGCATCAGACGGCTTCCCGTACCGCCCGCGAGGATGATCCCCTTCATCTCGTTCTCCCGTTCGGTCATGATACGGATCGGATGTTGCCGAACCCCCGGCATGGTGCGTCGTCGCTACCGCCTGACGCAATCGGTCCCTTGAATGCACGGCGTGCGCACCCGTGCGGCATAGCCGCCACGAAACCGCCGCCCTGGCCGCCGCCGATAAACGGCGGTCGGCACAGAGCGACCCACGTATGCCAGACCCCCGTATGCCGGACGCAGATATGCCGGACACACATATGCCGGACCCACGTACGTCAGACACGCGTACGCCAGGACACGCGTACGTCGGACAGCAGAGAACCGGAGGAGATTTCGATGCGCGTACTCTTCACCGCCTACGCGGTGCGAACGCATTTCTTCAGCATGGTGCCGCTCGCCTGGGCGATGTCGGCGGCGGGCCACGAGGTGCGGGTGGCGAGCCAGCCGGGCCTGGTCCCCGACATCACGGGGGCCGGGCTGACCGCCGTACCTCTCGGCCGCGACCACCAGATGTGGCGCGTCCTCAAGGCCCGTCACGGCGATGAGCGCTGGTCACTGCTGC
>NZ_JBHVHF010000547.1:0-2413 GCF_042800315.1 Streptomyces sp. NPDC057638 | reverse complement strand
GTGTCCACGTTGCTGCGGCGCAGCGGGACCGCCCGGCCGGTTACCGGTCCTTCCGCACCCTCTATCCGCGCGGCTGGATGAACCGGACCGCGTTCCCGGCCGGGTCGCGGAAGGCGCAGTCCCGGACGC
Source organism: Streptomyces sp. NPDC057638 (assembly GCF_042800315.1). Lineage (NCBI taxonomy): Bacteria > Bacillati > Actinomycetota > Actinomycetes > Kitasatosporales > Streptomycetaceae > Streptomyces > Streptomyces sp. NPDC057638. The sequence goes on along the minus strand of NZ_JBHVHF010000547.1, from coordinate 2,284 downwards.
CGTACGGCTGGTCCATCGGCTCCTGGAGCACCTCGGCGCCCGAGCCGCTGATCCGCTCGAACGCGGCGTCGCAGTCATCGGTACGGAAGATGACGCCGCGCAGCAGTCCCTTGGCCATCAGCTCGGCCACCGCCTTCCGGTCGGCGTCCGTGGCGTTCGGGTCCGCGAGCGGCGGCTCCAGCACGATCTCCACATCCGGCTGGGACGGCGCGCCCACGGTCACCCAGCGCATCCCCTCGAAGCCGACGTCGTTGCGCACCTCCAGCCCGAGCGCGTCGCGGTAGAAGGAGAGGGCCTTGTCGTGGTCGTCGACGGCGATGAAGCACTGACCAAACGTGATGTCCATGCCCACCACGCTACGGGCGGCCGGTATGGCGCGCTTCTCCGTTCCTGACCGGTCGGGTGTAGAGCTTGGCGACACAGGCCGGGATCGCGGCCCCGTCGCCATGGTCACGTGCCCGGTACGCGCTCGGGCTCTCCCCGACCAGCTCCGTGAACCGCGTGCTGAACGATCCGAGCGAGGTGCAGCCGACCGCCATGCACACCTCCGTGACCGTCATGTCCCCCCGTCGCAGCAGCGCCTTGGCGCGCTCGATCCGGCGGGTCATGAGATAGCTGTACGGGGTCTCGCCGAAGGCGGCGCGGAAGCTGCGCGAGAAGTGGCCCGGCGACATCAGGGCGGCGCGCGCCAGCGCGGCGACGTCCAGGGGTCGCGCGTACTCGCGGTCCATGAGGTCGCGGACCTGGCGCAGCCGGACGAGATCGGAGAGAGCCATACCGGGACGGTACCGGCCGCTTCCGTCCATCGGCCCCTCCCTCCTCCCCGCCGCCCGCGGCCACGGACCCGCACGGCCGCGCCCCGCCCGGCCGCACGCGCCCAGGGTGTCGCGCGGCGGGCCGTGCCCCCAGGGGCTCCGTCCGGGATCGGCGCACGCCCCCAGGGGGTCACACGGTTGAGTGATGGCCCGCACTGTTACGCGAAACACTATTGCAAGCACTTGCTTGCAATAGTTAGCAAGCGGGTGCACCATCGGGGCATGGCATCACTCAACGTCGGCAACCTTGGCGAGTACCTGCGCGAGCAGCGGCGGAACGCCCAGCTCTCCCTGCGGCAGCTCGCCGACGCCGCCGGGGTGTCCAATCCGTATCTGAGCCAGATCGAGCGCGGGCTGCGCAAGCCGAGCGCGGAGGTGCTCCAGCAGGTCGCCAAGGCGCTGCGGATCTCCGCCGAGACGCTGTACGTGCGGGCCGGGATCCTCGACGAGCGGGACCGGGACGAGCTGGAGACGCGTTCGGTCATCATCGCCGACCCCTCGATCAACGAACGGCAGAAGGCCGTACTGCTCCAGATCTACGAATCCTTCCGCAAGGAGAACGGATTCGAGGTCACGGGCGACCCCCTGGGCTCGGAGCACGACCGCGACGGTGAGTCTCACGACGGCGACCGTGCCGGAGGGCGTCGGGATGACGCCCGTACGGAGACCGCGGCCGACGCCGCCACGGACACCGCCGCGGAACCTGACACCACCGCTGACGGCCCCCGCACGGCCGACGGCAGCGGCGATGCCGGCCAACCCTCACACTGAACCGCCTTCCGGAGGACCACAGTCATGGCCATCACCGACGACCTGCGCAAGACCCTCAGCGACCCGACCCCCCTCTACTTCGCCGCCGGAACCGCCGACCTCGCCGTGCGGGGGGCCAAGAAGGTGCCCGCGCTCCTGGAGCAGCTCGCCGCCGAGGCGCCCGGACGCATCGAGGCCGTACGGAACACCGACCCCAAGGCCGTGCAGGAGAAGGTGAGCGTCCAGGCCAAGGAGGCGCAGGCCACCGTGCAGGCCAAGGTCACCGAGGTCCTCGGGGGCTTCGACTCCGACCTCAAGAAGCTGGGCGAGAACGCCCAGGACCTCGCGCTGCGCGGGGTCGGCGTGGCCGCCGAGTACGCGGTGAAGGCCCGGGAGACCTACGAGCGGGTCGCCGAGCACGGTGAGCAGACCGTACGGGCCTGGCGCGGTGAGGCGGCCGAGGAGATCACCGAGATCGCGGTCGCCGTGGAGCCGGAGGCGGACAAGGCCTCCCGGTCCGGCCGGACGAAGACGGCCCGGACCCGGGCCGCGGCGAAGCGGTCCACGGCGTCGGCGGAGCCCGCCCAGGGCGAGAGCGACAAGCCCGCCGCCCGGAAGACCGCTCCGCGCCGTACCTCCGCGACCCCCGCCACCCCCGTCGCGCGCAAGACCCCTCCCGCCGCCGAGTAGTCCCCCGGGGACACGGGGTGGGCGACCAC
>NZ_JBHVHF010000546.1:0-2513 GCF_042800315.1 Streptomyces sp. NPDC057638 | reverse complement strand
CGCGCACCCGCGTTCAGCCCCGCAACAAGACGTACGCGGTCGCTGTCCTTTTTATCGTGCCCCCCCCACCACCCGGTGGGAGGGCCACGATGCGTTGGGGGCCGGGACCGGCCAGGGGCGGGGCGTGCCCGGCACAGCGCGGCGGTGACCCGCTACGGTGGCTGGCAGTCGTAGCCGAGGGAAGGCGCTGGTCTTGGGGAAGGTCGTGCTCGTCACCGGAGTCGCCCGGCAGCTCGGGGCCCGCCTGGTGCGACGGCTTCAGCGCGATCCCGAGGTGGAGCGGGTGATCGGGGTCGACGCCGTGGAGACCGGGTACCGTCTCGACGGCGCCGAGTTCGTCCGCGCCGACATCCGGCAGCCCGCGATAGGCAGGGTCCTGGCCGAGCGTTCCGTCGACACCGTCCTCCACCTGGACGTCACCGGCACCCCACTCGGTACCGGAGGCCGGGCCTCGGTCAAGGAGACCAATGTCATCGGCACCATGCAGCTCCTCGGTGCCTGCCAGAAGTCGCCGACCGTCCGCCGTCTCGTGGTCAAGTCGAGTACGAGTGTGTACGGCTCGGCCCCGCGCGATCCCGCCGTCTTCACCGAGACCACCCCGGCCAAGTCACTGCCGAGCGGGGGCTTCGCCAAGGACGCGGTCGAGGTCGAGGGGTATGTCCGGGGGTTCGCCCGGCGCAGGCCCGATGTGGCCGTGTGCGTGCTGCGCTTCGCCAATGTCCTCGGGCCGCGCGCGGACTCCCCGCTGGCCGAGTTCTTCTCGCTGCCGGTACTGCCGACCGTCTTCGGCTATGACCCACGGCTTCAGTTTGTCCATGAGGACGATGTGGTGGATGTGCTGGAGATCGCCGCGCGTGAGCCCCGGCGCGGGACGCTCAACAGCGGCACCTTCAATATCGCCGGTGACGGGGTGCTGCTGCTGTCCCAGTGCTCCCGGCGCCTGGGACGGCCGACGGTCCCGGTGCTGCTGCCCGCCGTCCGCTGGGTCGGCTCCGCGCTGCGTACCGTCGGTGTCACGGACTTCTCCCCGGAGCAGATCCGGCTGCTGACCCATGGCCGGGTGGTCTCCACGGCACAGATGCGGGAGACACTGGGGTTCGAACCGAGGTTCACGACTCCGCAGACCTTCGCGGACTTCGCCCGGAGCAGGGGCCCGGGGCTGCTGCCGCCCGAGACCCTGGTCCGGGTGGTCGACCGGGTCGGGGCGGCCCTCGGCCGGGCCGCCGGGGGCGGTGGGTCCAGCGGAGGCGGCGGGGATTCGGAGAAGACGGTCCGGAGCACCCCGGGCCAACGGGACTCCGGCGGCCGACGCGCCGTCCCGGACCCGGGCCAGCACAGCGACTGAGGGAGCGCAGGCACGATGGCGGACGCCAAGGTCATTCCGTTTGACGACGACCGTACGCGGGGTGGTGCGCCCCGCTCCGGACGGCGCCGCTCCGCTGGAGCCGCGCGCGCCAGCGGCTCCACCGAACGCGAGAACCCGGTCAGCCCGCTCCCGGGCGCCCGCCGCGCGGAGGACCAGCCACCCGCCGCCGATGACCAGCCGCCCACCCCGCCGGACTCCTCCTCCGGCGGCGGAGGCTGGGACGACCGGCTGGCCCGTGGGCTCTCCTTCATGCGCCGCCGGATCACGGGCGAGTACGAGGTGGATGAGTTCGGCTTTGACGAGGAGCTGACCGAACAGGTTCTGATGTCCCTGGTCCGGCCCCTGTACGAGAAGTACTTCCGGGTCGAGGTCAAGGGCATCGAGAACATCCCGTCCGAAGGCGGCGCCCTGGTGGTGGCCAACCACTCCGGCACGCTGCCGCTGGACGGGCTGATGATGCAGGTCGCCGTCCATGACCAGCATCCGGCCGACCGTCATCTGCGGCTGCTCGCCGCGGACCTGGTCTTCGTGCTGCCCGTGGTGAGCGAGCTGGCGCGCAAGGCCGGGCACACCCTGGCCTGCGCGGAGGACGCGGAGAAGCTGCTGCGCCGTGGTGAGGTCGTCGGGGTGATGCCGGAGGGGTTCAAGGGCATCGGGAAGCCCTTCAGCGAGCGCTACAAGCTCCAGCGTTTCGGCCGTGGTGGCTTTGTCTCCACGGCCTTGAGGGCCGGAGTGCCGATCGTGCCGTGCTCGATCGTCGGGGCGGAGGAGATCTATCCGATGATCGGGAACTCCAGGACCCTGGCGCGGGTGCTCGGATTCCCCTACTTCCCGATCACGCCCACCTTTCCCTGGCTGGGACCGCTGGGGGCGGTGCCGCTGCCCACCAAGTGGACGATCCAGTTCGGAGAGCCGATCGAGACCGGCGGATATCCGCCGGAGGCGGCGGACGATCCGATGCTGATGTTCAATCTGACCGATCAGGTGCGGGAGCAGATCCAGCACACCCTCTACAAGCTGCTGGTGCAGCGGAGGTCGGTCTTCTTCTGACGCTTCCGGGGCCTGCGCTGTGTCTCAGGGCGATCGGGGTACGGCCCGTCGGCGGGGGTTGGTCGTGACCATGCCGGTGGGGCCGGGGCATGTGCCC
>NZ_JBHVHF010000545.1:0-2530 GCF_042800315.1 Streptomyces sp. NPDC057638 | reverse complement strand
CGGGTGGATCGTGTCATCGCGGCGAAGGCGGTCTCGGCCGGCATTCTGGACGAGCTGACCCGTGACCGTGGACTCGACGCCTTCGTCCTCTTCTCGTCGGTCGTGGGCACCTTCGGCAGCGCTGGACAGAGCAGCCTCGCCGCGGCCAACGCGCAGGTGGACGCCATCGCCCAGCGGCGCAGGCAGCTCGGCCTTCCCGCGACCTCCATCGCCTGGGGCCCCTGGAACGCCGGAGGAGTGGCGGGCGGCGAGGTCAGCGCCCAACTGCGCAGGCGCGGCCTTCTCGCCATGGATCCGGGGCTGGCGCTGGCGGCGCTGGCGGAGGCCGTGGGCAGTGGTGAGGCGGCCCTGACCGTGGCGGACGTGGACTGGGAGCGCTACGCTCCCACCCTCACCGCCTCCCGTCCCAGCCCTCTGATCGGCGACCTCCCCGACGTCCAGGCGCTGCCGCGGAGCGCCACCAGCGCGTCCGGCGACGCCCCTGACACGGTGGGCGGCTCGTCCGCTCTCGCCCAGCGCCTGGCCGGGCTGACCGAGGCGGAGCGCAAGCGTGAACTCGTGGAGCTCGTCACGGCGCAAGCCGCGTCCGTGCTGGGCCACGCGTCGGCCGAGGCCGTGGACGCGAGTCGTCCCTTCAAGGACATGGGATTCGACTCGTTGACCGCGGTCGAGCTCCGCAACCGTCTGAACACGGTCACCGGCCTGCGTATGCCGACGACCCTCGTCTTCAACCACCCTTCACCTGACGCGCTGGCACGGCATCTCCTGAGCGAGGTGATCGGTGCCGGCCCGGAGGGCGCCGCGGCGGTCCCGGCGGTACGCCCGTCAGTGCCCCTTGACGACGACCCGATCGCGATCGTCTCCATGGCCTGCCGGTTCCCCGGAGGCGTCAGCACGCCGGAGGAGCTGTGGCGGCTGGTGTCCACCGGGGGCGACGCCCTGTCACCCTTCCCGACGGACCGCGGCTGGGACGTGGCCGCCCTCTACGACGCCGACCCGGATCAGGTCGGCACGTCCTATGTGCGCGAAGGCGGATTCCTGCACGGTGCGGCGGAGTTCGACGCGGGGTTCTTCGGTATCTCGCCGCGTGAGGCACAGGCGATGGACCCGCAGCAGCGGCTGCTGCTGGAGACCTCCTGGGAGGTGTTCGAACGGGCGCGGATCGACCCCGCTTCGGCACACGGCGGTCAGACCGGCGTCTTCATCGGCGTGGCCTCGCAGGACAGCTACGGGCCGCGTATGAGCGAGGCACCCGCGGGCTTCGAGGGCTATCTCCTCACGGGCACCGCCGCGAGCGTGGTGTCGGGCCGCGTCGCGTACACGCTGGGTCTTGAGGGTCCGGCGGTGACGGTGGACACGGCGTGCTCGTCGTCGCTGGTCGCCCTGCATATGGCGGCCCAGTCGCTGCGCGGCGGCGAATGCTCGCTGGCCATCGCCGGTGGTGTGACGGTCATGTCGTCGCCCGGTACGTTCGTGGAATTCAGCCGTCAGCGGGGACTCGCCACGGACGGGCGTTGCAAGGCGTTCTCCGATACCGCGGACGGAACCGGCTGGGCGGAGGGCGTCGGCGTCCTCCTCCTGGAGCGGCTTTCCGACGCGCGGCGCAACGGGCACCGGGTCCTCGCACTCGTGCGCGGTACGGCGACCAACCAGGACGGCGCGAGCAATGGGCTCACCGCTCCCAACGGCCCCTCCCAGGAGCGCGTCATCCGGCAGGCGCTGGCGCAGGCGGGTCTGTCGGCCGCCGAGGTGGACGCGGTGGAGGCGCATGGGACGGGGACGCGGCTGGGCGATCCGATCGAGGCTGAGGCGCTGCTGGCCACCTATGGTCAGGGGCGTGGGGACGGGGAGCCGTTGTGGCTGGGGTCGCTGAAGTCCAACATCGGTCATGCGCAGGCTGCGGCGGGCGTCGGTGGTGTGATCAAGATGGTGCTGGCGATGGAGCATGGCGTTCTGCCCAGGACGCTTCATGTGGACGAACCGTCCCGGCATGTCGACTGGGGTTCGGGTGCGGTGTCGCTGCTGACGGAGGAGCGTGCCTGGCCGGAGACGGACCGTCCCCGTCGTGCGGGTGTGTCGTCGTTCGGTGTGAGCGGGACCAACGCGCACGTCATTGTCGAGCAGGCCCCGGTAGCGGAGGAAGCGCCTGCCGAGAGCCCGGCGGATCCGGTGGCGGGCGCGCTGCCCTGGGTGCTCTCGGGCAGCGGCCATCCGGCGCTGCGTGCCCAGGCCGCCCGTCTACTGGCGCATATCGAGGCACGCCCTGAGCTGGACACCGCCGATATCGCGTACGCGCTCGCGACCACGCGCACGGCGCTGGAGGACCGCGCGGTCGTCGTCGCGGACGACCGCGCCGCGTTCATCGAGTCGCTGCGCGCACTCGCGGCGGGCGAGGAGACCGCGAACCTGATCCAGGGCGTCAAGGACCCTGGTGGCAGGGTGGCGTTCCTGTTTACGGGGCAGGGTGCGCAGCGGTTGGGGATGGGTCGGGAGTTGTATGGGGTGTTTCCGGTGTTCGCGGGGGCGTTTG
>NZ_JBHVHF010000544.1:0-2607 GCF_042800315.1 Streptomyces sp. NPDC057638 | reverse complement strand
CCCCGGATTCGCTCCGGGGCGCCTCTTCGTCTGCGCCGGGTCAGGCCCGGTCCGCCGGGTCCGCCGGGCCCGACCCGGTCCGGGATCTCTCCGTACGGAGGCGGCACGAGCGGTCCGCACCCGGATCGGGTGCCGGTCGGCCGGATCGGGCGCCGGTCGGCCCGCCCCCGAGGCCCCCGTACCGCGGCTCAGGCTCCCCGGAGACCTCCGGGGAGCCCGACCACCGGCTCTCAGAGCCGGACCTGGACCGCGCGGGAGAGCTGGTCGTGCAGACCACGGCCGTCGCGGTCCCACACCAGGGCGGGGATGGCGAGGCAGAGCAGCAGCGAACGCAGGGCGACCCGGGCGAGGCCGAGGCGGCCGCCGTCCAGGGACACCACCCGGAGTCCGAAGATCCGCTTGCCCGGGGTGAAGCCGACCGTGCCGACGGTGAGGATGTTCAGCACCAGGAGGATGCCGAGCGCCCAGTTACCCGCCGCCTGGCCCTGACCGCCGGCGAAGAGTCCGTATGCGATCAGGAAGCAGAGCCCCCAGTCGACGAAGATGGCGCCGAAGCGCCGACCGATGGGGGCGATGGAGCCCGGTCCTGCCTCCGGCAGGCCGAGCCGCTTGCCCCGGTATCCGAAGTCGGCGCCCATCTCCTCGGCCGCCGCGCGCGGCCCGGAGAGCCACGATCCGATTGCTTGCCTGTTGTCCACCCGTCCACGGTACTGTGCCCGGTTCCCCCTGCTTCGCGGCGGGTGCGGACCGGCCCCGCGGCCTCCCGTCCGGATCATGCCCGCGGCCTCCGTCCGGATCAGGCCCGGCTCACCCGCCCCCGTCGCCGCCCGCTCACGCGCGTCCCTACGGTGCGGCGGGCCCGTCCCCGTACCGCCGCGCGTCCGCGGTGAGGGAGACGGCCGACCGCCCGGCATGCCCCTGCCATACCTCCCCGGTCCCACCGGCCCCCGGCGCCCCCGGTTAACTTGGGCGAAACAAATGGGTCATGCTGGAGAAATCCCGTCTGCCTAAGGTCAGCCCTGCGTGTGCCACCGCACTGGCCGCACGACCACGCTGCAAACCCCGCCCCTCCGGTGAGGAGGGTCCGGGAGTAGGAGGAGTTGGATGTTCCAGAACGCCGACGAAGCGAAGAAGTTCATCGCCGACGAGGACGTCAAGTTCATCGACGTCCGGTTCTGCGACCTGCCGGGTGTGATGCAGCACTTCACCATCCCGGCGTCGGTGTTCGACCCCGACGAGGAGCTGGCCTTCGACGGTTCCTCGATCCGCGGCTTCCAGGCGATCCACGAGTCCGACATGGCGCTGCGCGCCGACCTGTCGACGGCCCGCCTGGACCCCTTCCGCCGCGACAAGACCGTCAACATCAACTTCTTCATCCACGACCCGATCACGGGCGAGCAGTACAGCCGTGACCCGCGCAACATCGCCAAGAAGGCCGAGGCCTACCTCGCCTCCACCGGCATCGCCGACACCGCCTTCTTCGGCCCCGAGGCCGAGTTCTACGTCTTCGACTCGGTCCGCTTCAGCACCTCGGCCAACGAGGGCTTCTACCACATCGACTCCGAGGCGGGCGCCTGGAACACCGGCGCCGTCGAGGACAACCGTGGTTACAAGGTCCGCTACAAGGGCGGCTACTTCCCGGCCCCGCCGGTCGACCACTTCGCCGACCTGCGCGCCGAGATCTCCCTGGAGCTGGACAAGGCGGGCCTCCAGGTCGAGCGCCAGCACCACGAGGTCGGCACCGCGGGCCAGGCCGAGATCAACTACAAGTTCAACACCCTGCTCGCCGCCGCCGACGACCTGATGCTCTTCAAGTACATCGTGAAGAACGTCGCCTGGCGCAACGGCAAGACCGCCACCTTCATGCCGAAGCCGATCTTCGGCGACAACGGCTCGGGCATGCACGTCCACCAGTCGCTGTGGCAGAACGGCTCCCCGCTCTTCTACGACGAGCAGGGCTACGCGGGCCTCTCCGACATGGCCCGCTACTACATCGGCGGCATCCTCAAGCACGCCCCCTCGCTGCTGGCCTTCACCAACCCGACGGTGAACTCCTACCACCGCCTGGTCCCCGGCTTCGAGGCCCCGGTCAACCTGGTCTACTCGCAGCGCAACCGCTCCGCCGCGATGCGCATCCCGATCACGGGCTCCAACCCGAAGGCCAAGCGCGTCGAGTTCCGCGCGCCGGACCCCTCCTCCAACCCCTACCTCGCCTTCTCCGCCCTCCTCCTGGCGGGCCTCGACGGCGTCAAGAACAAGATCGAGCCCGCCGAGCCGATCGACAAGGACCTCTACGAGCTCGCCCCCGAGGAGCACGCGGGCGTCCCCCAGGTCCCGACCTCCCTCCCGGCCGTCCTCGACGCCCTGGAGGCGGACAACGAGTACCTCCAGGCGGGCGGCGTCTTCACCTCGGACCTCATCGAGACCTGGATCGACTACAAGCGCACCAACGAGATCGCCCCGATCCAGCTCCGCCCGCACCCGCACGAGTTCGAGCTGTACTTCGACCTCTAGGAAGCCCGGCACGCCGCCCGCGCGGCGTGCCCCGGCCAGGCGGGCCGACCCGCCGCCGTAAGACGTCCGAGGGCCGTCACCTCCCCGTGGAGG
>NZ_JBHVHF010000543.1:0-2614 GCF_042800315.1 Streptomyces sp. NPDC057638 | reverse complement strand
CCCCGGGACGGGGCGGGCCGTCACAGGTGCCGAACCTCAGATGTGGCTCACGAGTGGTTGCCCGGCCGGGGCGGCCCCGGCAGGATCGTTCCCACCCGTTGACTTTTGTTCACAACATGCCGTGACGCGCACCCCACGAGGCGGCCCCACCCGTACCGGGAAGCCCTCCCCGCCACCGCCCCGTACCATGGGATAGAGCCGTGGCGCGTCCGCCCCGGCAGGGCGTACGCCGAAAACGCCGCATCCCACGATCGAGAGAAGCGCTAGCCAGCATGCCCACGCGCCACGACATCCGTAACGTCGCCATCGTCGCCCACGTCGACCATGGCAAGACCACCCTGGTCGACGCCATGCTGAAGCAGGCCGGAGCCTTCGCGGCGCACCAGCAGGTCGACGACCGTGTGATGGACTCGAACGACCTGGAGCGTGAGAAGGGCATCACGATCCTCGCCAAGAACACGGCGGTCAAGTACCACCCGAAGGCCGGCGGGGCGCCCATCACGATCAACATCATCGACACCCCCGGCCACGCCGACTTCGGCGGTGAGGTCGAGCGCGGTCTGTCCATGGTCGACGCCGTGGTGCTGCTGGTGGACGCCTCCGAGGGCCCGCTCCCGCAGACACGTTTCGTCCTGCGCAAGGCCCTCCAGGCGCGGATGCCCGTGATCCTGTGCATCAACAAGACGGACCGTCCCGACTCCCGGATCGACGAGGTCGTCAACGAGACCTACGACCTCTTCCTCGACCTGGACGCCGACGAGGACCAGATCGAGTTCCCGATCGTCTACGCCTGCGCCCGTGACGGCGTCGCCTCCCTGACCAAGCCCGCCGACGGCACCGTCCCCGCCGACAGCGACAGCCTGGAGCCGTTCTTCACCACCCTGCTGGAGCACGTCCCGGCCCCCGAGTACGACGAGACCGCGCCGCTCCAGGCCCATGTCACCAACCTGGACGCCGACAACTTCCTCGGCCGTATCGCGCTGCTCCGCGTCGAGCAGGGCGAACTCCGCAAGGGCCAGACCGTCGCCTGGATCAAGCGCGACGGTTCGACGCAGAGCGTGCGCATCACCGAGCTGATGATGACCGAGGCGCTCACCCGCAAGCCCGCCGAGGTCGCGGGCCCCGGTGACATCTGCGCCGTCGCGGGCATCCCCGAGATCATGATCGGCGAGACCCTGGCCGACCCGGAGAACCCGATCGCGCTGCCGCTGATCACGGTCGACGAGCCCGCGATCTCCATGACGATCGGCACCAACACCTCCCCGCTGGTCGGCCGCGGCGGCACCGGCAAGGGCGCCGAGGCCAAGGCGGCGGTCAAGGACCGCAAGGTCACCGCCCGCCAGGTCAAGGACCGCCTCGACCGCGAGCTGATCGGTAACGTCTCCCTGCGCGTGCTGGACACCGAGCGCCCCGACGCCTGGGAGGTGCAGGGCCGCGGCGAGCTGGCGCTGGCCATCCTGGTCGAGCAGATGCGCCGTGAGGGCTTCGAGCTGACCATCGGCAAGCCCCAGGTGGTCACCAAGGACGTCGACGGCAAGGTCCACGAGCCCGTCGAGCGCATGACGATCGACGTGCCCGAGGAGCACATGGGCGCCGTCACCCAGCTCATGGGCGTCCGCAAGGGCCGCATGGACAACATGTCCAACCACGGCTCCGGCTGGGTCCGCATGGAGTTCGTCGTCCCGTCCCGCGGCCTGATCGGCTTCCGTACGGAGTTCCTCACCAACACCCGGGGCACGGGCATCGCCCACTCCATCCACGAGGGCCACGAGCCCTGGTTCGGCACCCTGACCACCCGGAACAACGGCTCCCTGGTCGCCGACCGCTCCGGCGCCGTCACCGCCTTCGCGATGACCAACCTCCAGGAGCGCGGTGTCCTCTTCGTGGACCCGGGCACCGAGGTCTACGAGGGCATGATCGTCGGCGAGAACTCCCGCTCCGACGACATGGACGTCAACATCACCAAGGAGAAGAAGCTCACCAACATGCGCTCCTCCTCCGCCGACTCCTTCGAGGCGATCGTGCCGCCGCGCAAGCTCTCGCTGGAGCAGTCGCTGGAGTTCTGCCGCGACGACGAGTGCGTCGAGGTCACCCCGGAGGCCGTCCGTATCCGCAAGGTGAACCTGGACGCCCGCGAGCGCGCCCGCGCCGCCTCGCGCGCCAAGCACGGCTGATTTTTTGAGCGGCTGCTCGCCTCCGGGGCGCTTTAGTCGAGATTCTCAGGATCGACGTGCTCGATCGCTCGTACCTCGCGATCTCCGCGCGACTCACCTGAGAACTCGACGCGCCCCTTCGGCTCGCAGCCGACCTCGGGTGGAGCGAGTCCCTGCACGGAGCTAATCACCGGCACAGCACCCTGGTGTGACCCGGTGGTGGGGCTCTCACGGAAGCGCTCGGGGTGCAGCCCTCTCGTGGGACCCCGGGGGCCGAAGCTCTACGGCGGAACCCACGACGGCCCTGAGATGACGCCCTCCCAGGGGAAGGCGTCCGGGCGGTCTCCAGCGGTCGGGCCGGATGGATCAGGTCCCGCCCGCGCAGCCGGGGTGCCGCGCGGCACCCAAACCCCCCTCGGTGACTTTGGCCGAGAACGGCCCGGCCGGCCCCTCCTCAGGGG
>NZ_JBHVHF010000542.1:0-2657 GCF_042800315.1 Streptomyces sp. NPDC057638 | reverse complement strand
GGGCCACACTCTCGTCCGCCCCGGGCTCGCCCGGCTCCCGGGCGGCCTCCGTCTCCCCGGCGGCTTCGGGGCCTTCGTCCCGGGCGGCGGTGCCGTCCGGCTCGGAGTCCGTGGTGATGTCCTCCGGCTCGCCCTCGGAGATCGCCGCCTCGGGCTGGGCCTCGCCTTCGGAGTCGTCCTCCTCGTACTCGTCTTCGTACTCGTCCTCCTCGTCGTCTCCGGGGGTCTCGCGGAGGGCGGCGAGCAGGGTTTCCTCGGGCTCGCTGAGGGTGTACCCGTAGCCGGTGAGGAGTTCCAGCCAGGCGATGGCGAAGTCCTCATCGAACCCGTACGTGCGGTGCGGGGAGGCCGTGCGGGCCATGTTGTCCTCGGCGTGGACGGCGAGCTGTGCGAAGTGGATGAGCGGGAGCTTGTGGTCCGGTGTGCGGTCGATCCGCCGACGCATCGCCTCTGCGGGCGGCACGTCCTTCGCCCGGGTCGCCCCGAGGAGGGCGAAGACCTCGTCCATGCCGCCCGCTCCGAGGCTGCGGGTGAAGCCGTAGGCGAAGAGGTGGGCCAGGGTGGCCTTGTGGAGGCCCTTGGGGGTCTTCCCCGAGCGGGCGAGGGTGCTGATGAAGTCGCGGCGGACGGCGGCGGCCGTCGTCAGGGCCTCCGCCCGGTCCTCCCGCTCCTGCTTCTCCCGCGCCTGCTGGGCCCGCTCCTCGTCGGTGAGGTGCTGGTAGTGGCCGGTGACCGTGTGCCCGTAGTACTTGGGGTCCCGGCAGACGTAGGTGACGGTTCCCTCCTGGCTGACCCAGGCGGCGTGTCCGGCGCACCGGGCGTGGGTTTCGACGGTGTACCCGGTGCCTGCGGCGTCCGTGATGCTGTTCAGGCCCTTCGGGATCCCGTCCCACTGCGGCTGGGGGATGACGGCGATCCCGACGAGGACGAGGCTGGCCTTGGCCTTCGCCTTCTGGGCCCTGTTCTTCCGCTTGCGGCGCTCGGACATCAGCGCGTACGGCAGGTTCCCGCCGTTCCGGATCACGCCGAGGAGCCGGTCGTAGACCTTCGGCTCGGATTCGAACTCCGCGATCTGCACCGCCTCCTCCAAGTCGAGCTGGCCGGTGTCGGCCGCGTCCCGGGCCGTCTTGGGCATCTTGTGGAGGCGGAGGGTGGCGGCGACCTTCTCCTTGTCCTGGGAGACCTGGCGGGCGATCTCGTCCACGTCCAGCCCTTCGAGGGCGAGCTGGTCGTACGCGGCGGCGATCTCGCTGGGCTTCATGTCCGAGCGGTGGATGTTCTCGGTGAGCTGGTCGATGATCTTCGCGGCGCTGCTGCTGATGTCGGTGCGCACGATGGCGGGGATCAGGGCCCGGCCAGCCTCGATGGCCGCTGCCCGGCGGTGGAAGCCGAAGACCAGGGCGTACGTGCCGTCGTCCTCGGCCATCACCGTGACGGGCTCCAGGACGCCGCGCTCGCGGACCGAGGCGACGAAGTCGGAATCGAGGTCCACCGCGCGGATGTTGCGGACGGCGTGGATCTCGGAGGGGTTGAGCCAGACCAGTTCCATGGTCGGGTCGCTGGAGGGGGCGAGGGCCTGGGCGCTGGTGGAGGTCTCGGTGGTCACGGTCTTCTCCTCGTTGGTTGCATGGTGGGCCGGTCCGGGGTTTGCCCTCCCCATTCCGACATGTATTATTCTAGCCCCCGGAGGGGTGGGGTGTCAACCGGCACCGGGTGGAGGGCGGACCCTCCACCCGGCCGGACCTACCTCACGGCCCGCTGAGTTCGGCGGCGCGGGGGGCGACCAGCGCACCGAGGTCGGCGATCCGCCCGTCGATGACGCCCACCTCCGCAAGGGCCCGCTCAGCGCGATGGAAGGCGGCGGCCCGCCGGAGTTCCAGGTCGCGGATGCGTGCCGGGGCCTGGGCTGCGGCGCGCGCCCAGATCACGGCCGAGCGGTCCGGCCGGGCCGCGTGGTGGCGGGCTATGGCGGCCACGAGCTGCGCCGCGCCCAGGTTGGCCGTGTCGGTGACGGTGGCGGCGGCGAAGGCGTCCCGCTCGGCCTTGAGCGGCCGCAGGCGGCTGGGGCGCTCCATCCAGACATGCCACCCGAATCGGCCGTCGGGCCTGCGGGCGATGAACCGCTCCATCTCGCTGACGCGGATGCGGGCGCGCCCCGAGATGGCGATCGACCCGATGGTCGGCTGGGCGGTCCACCCGTGGTCGGCCTCCGGGAAGGAGCCCGCGTGGGCGGGGCGGCCGTAGACGATGTCGATGCGGTCAGCGTCCCGCTCATCGGGGACGAGGGTGAAGGCGCCGGCTCGATCGACGTCGTACGCGACGACTCCGTGGTCCCAGTCGGTGACGATCTCCGCGCGGTAGGTCTTCCCCGACGGGGAGGTCAGAGTGGTCACGGTCTTCTCCTCGGTTGGCTGCGTGGTGGCCGGTCCGGGGCTTGCCCTCCCCTTCTCGACGTATATTATTCTACCATCTGTGGCGGGTGTGTCAACCTTCCGGGCCCGCGAGCACCCTGCCTGCTCAGCTGCGTCAAGCCCGCCCCGGAGCAGGGCGGTTCACCCCCGTTACGGGTTGGTCGGGTGCGGCGGGGTGTCCCCCCGGGCCTGTGCCCGCGGACCGTTTCTTTCCCGCCTTCCCTGCGCTTGTAGATGTCGGGGGAC